>CAIMUM010000095.1 GCA_903844685.1 uncultured Dehalococcoidia bacterium | reverse complement strand
TTAAGAGTGCCCATTATTCGGGGCCTCTCTCCGTGGTTCGCATGGTAGATGTTCCCGAGCCCAAATTGCCCTCGGGAGACTGGGTAAAGATCAAAGTCAGGCGTTGCGGCGTCTGCGCCAGCGACGTCAATACCATTATATTGAAGAATTCGCCGGCCTGGTCGGCCTACACGTCATTCCCATCGGTGCTGGGACATGAGATTGCAGGGACAATCGCCGAGGCCGGCGCCGGCGTGACGGGTTTGCAGGCCGGTGACCTGGTGACCGTCTGCCCGCTGCTTAACTGCAAGGCGCGAGGTATCGAGCCGGGATGCCAGGCCTGCAGGCGGGGGCTGTCATGCTGCGAGAATTTCGCGGAGGGAAAGCTGCCGCCGGGCACGGCGCTGGATGTGTGTGCCGGAACGTCAGGCGGCTATGGCGAATACATCGTCGCTCATAAAAGCCAGGTCTATAAAATACCGCGGGGCATCAGTCCCGAGGCCGCGGCCCTGATTGAGCCCTTTGCCATCGCCCTGGAGGCCGTGCTTTCCAATAAGCCAGAGAAAGATGAGCAGGTACTGGTCATCGGCGGTGGCGTCATCGGGAATATGGTTATCCATGCCATACGCGCGCTGGATATCCCCTGCAAAATAACCACTGCCGTGAGTTCCAATTTCACGGCGGAAATGGCGAAAAAGTCGGGAGCCGATTACACTATCAGCGGTACTTACGCGCTGGAGGAGGCAGCGGAGATCACGGGCGGCAAATGCTATGTGCCCCTGCTTGGCCCGACTACCATGATGCGCGGCTTCGACCGCGTTTATGACTGTTTGTCCAAATCGGATAGCGTTACGATGGCGCTGAGGGCGGTCAAGACGGCGGGCGTTATATCACTTATCGGTTTATCCAGTGAGGTAAAATTCGACCCGACCATGGTCTGGGTGAAGCTGATAACCATCAAGGGAAGCCTTTATTACGGGTTCCATGAGTGGGAAGGCAAAAAGAAACACGTATTCGAGATAGCCATTGACCTTATCACCAAAAAGAATTTGAAGCTGGAGGAAATGGTCACACATAAATTCAGGCTGGATGAATACAAGAAAATGATGGATGTTAATATCCACAAGGGTAAATTCAAGGCTGTCAAGACCATGTTTGTCTATGATTAATATTTACAGGCCATCCGTTGTTATCCCGGACGATTGCCTGTCGATGCGAAGAAATAGTCTGTACTGTCACTGTCGGGAGGACATGAATGCCGGATATTTATGACACCATTCACGGACTGTTGAAGCAGGGGGAAGACGTTGTATTTGCCAGGGTGATAAGCGATAAAGGTTCCGCGCCGCGCGGCACGGGGGCCAGCATGGTCATCAGGCAGAACGGTGAAATCCAGGGCACGGTGGGCGGCGGCCTGGTTGAGGCTTCTACCATGCATCAAGCGCGGCAGTTGTTCACTACGAAAAATTCGATCACGTTTTCATTCGACATGACCGGGGATTTGCTGGAAGGCAAAATGGTATGCGGCGGCAAAGTTGAGCTTATGCTCGAGTACATTCCGGCCGATACTGAGTCGTTAAGTATCTTTGAAACTATCGCAGAGCACAGGCGGGATAACCGCAAGTGCTTCCTTGTCACGCCCCTCCCGGGCCAGGGTAGCGTGGGTGGGCAGCGCTGGCTGTTGAGCGGCAACGATTCGCCGGCGGGAAACGAAGGGGAAGATAGCGAGACATCAGCCAGGCTCAAGGACAGCGTCCGCGCGCTGACCGCTTCATCGCTGGTCGAGTACCAGGGGAAGAGGTACTGGGCCGACGTTATCGTGAACGGCGGGACGGTTTATATCTTCGGGGCAGGGCACATTTCCAGGGAGGTGGCCGACCTGGCGCTACGCGTCGGGTTTAACGTTGTGGTTCTGGATGACCGCGATGAGTATGCTAATGCGCGAAGGTTCGCCAAACCCATCGAAGTAGTTGCATTGAAATCCTTCGATAAATGCTTCGACGGCCTGCCTGTCGATGCCGGGAGCTACCTGGTAATAGTCACCCGTGGCCACCTCTGCGACAAGGTGGTGCTGGAGCAGGCGCTAAAGAGCGGCGCCGGCTATATCGGCATGATAGGGAGCGCGCGCAAGCGCGATACTATTTATCGCGCGTTAATCGAGGGTGGGGTCAGCGCGCAGCAGCTCGAGCAGGTGCACTGCCCTATCGGGGTCAAGATAGACACCGAAACACCCGAGGAAATAGCGGTGAGCATCGTCGGGGAGCTTATCGACATAAGGGCACAGATGAGGCGATGGAAAAACCAGGCATTACGGCAATAATACTGGCGGCCGGCCATTCCAGCAGAATGGGTGTATTCAAACCGCTGCTCGACCTGGGAGGACGGCCTGTCATAACCCGCATAATTGAAACATGCAGGCAGGCAGGTATCGATGAGGTCATAGTTGTAGCAGGTTACCGCAAGGAGATGATAATCCCGGTCATTGAAGGGGCAGGCGCGCGGGCGGCCGTCAACGACAGGTACGAAGAAGGCATGTTTTCCTCGGTCATCGCCGGTATGTCGGCGATGGAACACGGGCCACAGGCCTTTATCGTCCTGCCTGCCGATATCCCGCTGGTGCGCGCGGCGACGATCCGCAGCCTGGTCAGCAGTTTTATGGAGGGGAAAAACAGGATACTGGCGCCATCATTCCGGGGGCGCAAAGGGCATCCTCCGCTTATCTCCGCCGAGCTCCAGGGGGCGATAATGGAGTTCACAGGCGAAAACGGCCTTAAAGGCGCGCTGGAGAAGTTGGAATCAGAGACAGTGAAAGTGGAGGTGCCCGACGGCAACATACTCTTCGATATCGATAATCCCGCAGATTACGGGGAACTTAAGCAGAGGTGGGAGCGGCGTGAAATACCGTCTATACCTGAGTGCGAGGCCCTAATGGAATTGATGCCGGGCATGGACGAACACACAAGGCAGCATTGCCGGGCCGTGGCTGAAATATGCTGCCGTATCGCGGATTGTCTCAATAGTGCCGGCGCGGGTATCGACAGGGAGATCGTGCTGGCGGCAGCGCTACTGCATGATTTGGCCAAGGGAAAGCCGGGCCACGCCCGCGAGGCCGCCCGCATAGTCAGGGAGGCCGGATTTCATGGGATTGCGGAAGCTATTATCACCCATATGGACATCGAACCAGGTCACGGTAAGGATATCAGCGCCGGGGAAATCCTTTTCCTGGCCGACAAGCTGGTGAGCGGGGACAGGCCTGTCAGCCTTGCCGATCGCTTTGCGCAGGCAACGACCAGGTATGGTGATGACCCGGACGCGCTCGAGGCTATCGGGACCAGGTATAATAATGCCCGGCTCATACAGGAGCGTATCGAGGCCAGGGCGGGCCGGACCATAGTGGAGATATGTTGAATATACAGCGTAATATTAGAAAAGTGGCTGTCTTGGTCGTGATCTTATTCATCC
>CAIMUM010000094.1 GCA_903844685.1 uncultured Dehalococcoidia bacterium | reverse complement strand
TGCCACTGTGGTATCCTCCAGAGTATGAAGAAATATAATATGCAGGGTTCAGCCGCCGTCTCAGGTTTTATCACTGAATTTGATCCGGAGAAATGTACTGCGTGCGGTGACTGTGTTGACAGGTGCCCCATGGAAGCGCTTACTATGCAGGGTGACGATTTGGTTTTTAATAATAAGCTATGCTTCGGTTGTGGCCTGTGCTCATCTGCATGCCCAACGGGAGCTTTACAGCTTGTCGCCAGGAAAAACGCTCCGGTGCCGCCTCGCGACTGGCGGGAAATGAATGCCAGGTTGAATTCAGCCGAGGGGGTATCAAATTATATTAAAGGGTGAATGGCTGAAGAGATTTGGGAATTATATTAAACCACCGCATATAAATACTCGTACCTCTGTACCACATAACGGCGTAATCTGTTAAAATATAAAAACAAACTATATAAAGGGAGGTAGACTTACAGGATGTTCAAGAACAGGTTGATTCTCGCGTGTCTTTCCATGGCAATACTTTTAACAATGGTGTTTATGGCGTGCGCCCCGGCTGCACCGGCAAAACCGGTAACTCCACCGGCTGCTACAACGCCGCCGGCTGCTACAACGCCACCTGTGACACCAACACCACCGCCCACACCACCAACACCACCTACACCACCTACACCACCACCCGCGGCAGCCACTACTCCACCCAAGACTTCTTACAATGCCAAGACCTATACCAATAGCGAATATGGATTCTTCTTCCTTTACCCAGCCACCATGATAGCTGCTGCTGAACCAAAGGCAAAATATGGCGTATTTGAGGCTGCCGACTCTATGCAGGTTCCGGCTGTGGGTGCGTCGGTGATAGATACGGCGAAAGCAGAAGCACAGGTCGAGGAAGCCCTGACGGGCGTAGGCGGTTCTAATATTAAGACGGTGTCCACCGATAACGTGACCTTGGCGGACGGGAAAACCAAGGGTACATTTACTAAACTCTCTTGGAAGTCTTCCGGCTATGACATAACTACGTATAGCCTCGCTACCGAAAAGGGTGACAAGACCATCAGCGTGGCCTACACCAGTCTGACTGACATGATCGACGCCAAAATCGCCAAGGAAGTGGTTTTTACTCTGACCCTGAAATAGGTCGAGTGATTGTGATACCGGGGAGGAAGCTGATTTCAGCTTCCTCCCTCATTCATTTGTTCTAATATACACCTCTGGTCAAAGGAGCGGCTTGATGAAAAAAAATAGGGTGCTTGTCGCAAGTGTGTTTTTATTTACGTGCTTGTCCTTGATATCAGCATCAGCCTGCGCGCCTCAAGTACAGCCACCTCAACAACAGGCAAAGGTACTTAAGCTGGGATGCATTATGCCCTTCAGCGGGCCGGCGGCCATGTACGGCGAACGTGGCAGGCAGATTACAGACATACTCATTGAGCTGATTAACGAGGATGGTGGTGTAAAGATCGGCCAGGATACCTACAAGGTCGAACTTTACTGGGGCGATGACCAGTTTGCACCGGCGCCGGCGGCAGCGGCTGCCCGGAAGTTGATCTATGATGATGGCGTAATTGCCATTCTTGGCTATATTGGCCCAGGGTTCTCCGCACTCAGCCCGGTGACCAACCCCGAGAAGGTTATCCTGATCTGCAGAACCGGTGGTGTCATATACGATCCTGTACGGGATCCCTATGTAATCTTTGGATCTCCAACAGGTGAGGTTACGCTCAACCAGGCGCTGGCCGCCATGCAGGCGCACCCGGATCTTCACACGCTGGCCTGGACGGGCAACATGGACGACCGCCGCATTTCGGAACCTGCCTTTAAACTGGTTGATACCAGGCTGGAAAAGGAATTTGGCATTAAAAGCCTGCGTATTTACTACCCGGTGGGAACTACCAACTTCACGCCTTACCTGACCAAGATGGCGGAACAGGGGGCGGAGGTGATTTTCGCTGGAGCGACCATACTGGAAGTGGCACTGATGGCCAAGCAGCGTAAAGAAATGGGACTGAAATGGCCGATAGTGCATACATCGGATAACCTGGTTGATATCCTTTTCAGTATCGCCGGGAAGGACGGTGCGCAGGGTATCATGGGCAACCGCAACGCTCCCTGGGAGTTGAAGAAGGTGCAGGTGGCGCAGAAGTACCTGGATCTGTCGCAGAGGATGCTGGCAAGATACGAGCATAAATACGGTAAGGCGCTGGATAATTACGGCCCCTTCTCCATGGTCATCACGCACTTGTCGCAATATATCGAATGCGCTCAGAAAGCCGGGACTACTGACCCGGATGTTATGATGAAGACGTTTAAGGGCGGGACATTCGATTCCTTCCTTGGCAGATATACCTACTCGGGCAGCAAGACCTACGGAGCGCCGGTAGTGTTCGGTTATCCATGCGCCATGGGCGAGATAAAAGGCGATAAGGAAGAGTATATCGGCGAATACCCGCTTACGAATGCGGATATGTGGTACGACTACTTGAATCCATAGTAAGCCAGGCAAGCTGACCTGATTGTAATTCCTGCTCAGCGCATTTTCCGGATAGCGGGTGCAAAAACATATATTGCCACTGCAACAAGTACTGCCACGCAACCGGCGATCAGAAAAATGGCAGGTATGCCGATATGATCGGCTAGGAAACCCATAGGTAGCGCTCCGATCGGAGTTAATGCCATCGTCATAACGAAAATGCTGATGATGCGGCCGTGAATGCTTTGCGGAACACTGGAGAGTATCAGTGTGTTATCCATGGTCATATAGGCCGTACTGCTGGCAGTCGCAAAAAACAACATTATTGCTACCCACGGAAATATTTGCACCTGTGTCACCAGGCATACGCTGATCCCAAACATAAACATGAGTGCCAGAACCAGCATACCTTTGCTTTTAACTGCGGATAGCGAACCGACCATCAGGCTACCGGTCAGTGCCCCCACACCTGCTGCTGCCAGAAGGAATCCCAAACCGGCCTGACCTTCCTTCAGCCAACCGAGAGCCAGGGCGGGCAGCATATAAATATAGGGCAGGCTTAATAACGCGGGTACCAGGGCGATAAGCAGCAGCACCAGTATTTTGCGGTCACGGGCGATGTAGCGGAAGCCTTCTTCCATATCCAGGTGAAAAGGCCTGTCACTCGCTGCCGTTTCGGCGGGTATCCTTATGAATACCAGTGTGATGGCGCCCGTTAGATATAGTCCGATAATAATGTAATAGACCTGATAGGCAGGCATAAATGTAAGCAGCAGGCCGGCTACGGTAGGACCGGCCACCCCCATGATATTGAAGCTGGTGGAGCTTAGCGCAACCGCATTCAGCAGGTTAGCCGGTTTTACCAGCCTGGCGACGATGGATTGACGCAGCGGGGCGATGAAGGCAAATACTGTACCCTGCAAAGCGGCCAGCAGGATGAAATGCCAGTACTGTAAGAGCTGGGTTATAAGGAGGACGGTCATAGTAAGAGCAATACCAATGGCAGCAGCCTGCGTAACCAGCAGTGACTTGTGCCTGTCAACGCGGTCGGCTATAACCCCGCCGAAAAACGAAGTAATGATGAGAGGGACGCCTGCCGCCAGTGTCACTATACCGAGATCGGCTGCTAACCCCGTCATCTTGAAAATCAGCCAACCCTTGATCATCATGTCCATCTGGGAGGCTGCATATGTGGCCAGCGTGCTGATCCAGTACAGGCGGAACCCTGGCTCCTCCAAAGAGGAAAAAGTCTGAATACCTTTCAAATTCTAAAAAATACCGCCGGGTGAATGTGCCCGGCGGCTTCCTGATAACCTGTTTATTGTATACCAAAAACCTGGTGCAATTACAAAGACTGATACTAACCTTGTGAGTTCTGAATATACTTTTACTTACCCTACCGGGCTCAAATAAGTGTACTCGTTTATAGCTTCACCGGAAACCTTATCCGTCTTTCCCTTATAGGTTACAACCGCATCATAAGTGGCCAGGCGCCTGTAGTAGTAAAGCGGGAATTTGGCCACCCCAACTGTTTTTGAGCAATCGAGGGTTTTAATTACTTTGATATGTATGCTGATGTCTGCATCGGCGGTCTTGCACTTGAGCGTGAGGTCCGTCGGGACAACGTTTCCCGATTCTTCGTGAAGTTCTTTTTTCTCCTCGATATATTCAACATCGATCGTGTTCACTATGCCTTGGCTGCTCTTGGCCACGAATAGCTGCGGCATTATTTTCTGTTTTTCATTAACCGGGAGCAGCCAGCCGTACTGGAAAGTATAGATATCGTCATACATCCGGCCCCAGCACCAACCTGCCATGCTGTCATGCATATTTCTATCACCCCAGTTGTGGTCGTGATAGCCCTGGCCCTTGACGGATACCGGTTTACCATCGATGTAAAGAGTACCCGTAACGCTGCCCCGTGGGATAGCATTGACCCAGGCTTGTTTGCCGGTATCGTCGTACACTATCCAGCAGCCTTCAACGCCTTTCCATCCGGGCACGATGGGCTTGAAAGTCAATTCTGCGCCGATCTTGTGAGCGTGCAGTCGGACCTTGTATTCGTTGCCTTCCTGCCGGGCAAAATTATCGCCCAACTTCACATCACAGCGTTCCAAACTCGCGCTGCAGTCTTTCAGGTCATATCCGGCATATCCCAGTAATTTCTTGCCCTCAGGAGTGTAGATGTGCAATAGGACACCCGGTATGGGAGGTTTGGTGAAGTAGTTCCTCCAGAAATAGCTGAGCGCGCAGGTATAGCCGTTGTCGAATACACCGTCGAAATACCACCACTCGTAGTATTCGTCTGTACCCATTGGATGGACCGCATCGTCCTTGTCCGTATACTTTACTGGAGCTGTTGCCTCTGCCATGCGATCTACCTCCCGATAATTTATATGAAATGATATGTGAGGATGTTAACAGTTCTGAAAAAGCTATAGACCAGAATACACTGCGGGTCGCGGCATGTCAAAATGGCTATATCTTACGTTAATATTATGTGATATCATTTATAAAATTGTCTCGTGGGACTGGTTACCGGTCCGGGTGCCGATAATTACTTTGTCATGTTTGCGGGAGGCAGGATATGGCTGTCAGAAAAGTCAACCGGGTAATTGTTGGTTTAATACTGGGTCTATTCTCCCTGGTTTTTTTCTGGGCGTGCGCAGCCCCTGTGCAGCTTCCTCCTGAGATAAAAGTGCTCAGGATAGGCATTATCGGCCCGTTGAGCGGGCCGGCTTCAATGTGGGGACAGGCCGCTGCCAAAGTTGATAAGATTTTCTTTGACCTGGTCAATGAGCGCGGCGGTGTGAAAATCGGTGATATAACATATAAAATTGAGCTTTACCCGGGCGACGATTCATTCATACCATCGATAGGTGCAGCGGCTGCCCGGAAGCTGATCTACGATGACAAAGTATCGGCTATAGTAGGTTATGTAAGCCCTGGTTTTAACGCCGTTTCGCCCATCACCAACGCTGAGAAGGTGATCTTCATCTGCCGGTCTGGCGGGGGAGTCATTTATAACCCGAGGACGCACCCCTATGTGGTATTCGGTTTTCCTTCCATGGAAAACACGCTCAACCAGGCCATTGCCATTATGCAGGCGTATCCCCAGTATAAAACATTGTGCTGGACCGGGACTGAAGGTGATAAAAGAGAGGGTGAACTGGCCTTTGAGGAGACCGACAAAATGCTGGAATGGGAATACGGCATAAAAAGTGTGCGGGTATACTACCCCGAGTCCACAACCAACTTCACCCCTTACCTGAGTAAAATGGCCGAATTGGGAACCGAGGTTATTTATTCATCGGGGACACCGTTGGAGATAGCCTTGATGGCGAAGCAGAGGTGGGGGATGGGGTGAAGTGGCCGCTGGCCGAGACGGCGTCCCAGATGGATCCCCCCATGTTCCTCAGGTTGTGCGGCACCGAAGCTGGTCAGGGCGTTACCAGCGATCGCCCTGTTCCCTGGGAGTTGAAAAAGACCAGTGTGGCGCCCCGTTTCCTGGAAATGGCCAAGATATTGGAGGAGAAACATAAAGAACAATATAGCATACCTATCCAGAACTACGGAGTCTTTGCAACTTCCGTTGGTATGACCGCCCAGTATCTTGAAGCTGTTCAACAGGCCGGAACCATTGATCCGGACAAGGTGATGTCCACTTTCTGAGGTGGTACCTTTGATACTTTTCTTGGCACTTATAAGCTGTCGGGTGAAAAGACATACGGGTCGCCGATCGTGTTCGGCTATCCCTGCGCGATAGGCAAAATTGAGGGCGATAAAGAGATATCTGTTGGGGAATACCCTATGCTGGACGCGGATTATTGGACCTCTAAATACGCTCCGAGGAATTGATCTATTATTGTTAAAGGAGAAAAATGAGCGAAGTCTACTCCCAGGTTGCAGCCAGGTATGGTTACCCGTCATCAGAAAGGTTAATCAAAGTGCTGCGAAGGCTAATGAGCGAGGATGATGCATTCCTTGTTCTGGCCTTACCTGCACAAATTGAAGAACTGGCCACTAAAATGGGGAGGTCTGTAGAGCAAATGCAGCACTCTCTGGATAGGCTCTACCAGATCGGCGTTCTCTCTCTGACTTCCAAAGGCTACCGGCTCTCCCGGGACATAGTAACGCTGCATGATGGCACCAGCAGCGATGTCAGATCTGATAGCACCTGGGGCACTGAATTGCTTGATCTGTGGCGCGATTTCTCTGAGAATGAGCTTTTCCCTGATATGGGCAAATCCATGGCGGAAAGAACAACACCTATCTTCCGGGTCATACCGGTACGGGAAGCAATAGCAGCCGATGCCAATGTGTTACCCTGCGAGGATCTTGATGTCATTCTGAATGAAGCGGCACGTTTTTCAGTAGTGAACTGCCCCTGCCGTCGCATCGCACGTAAATGCGACCGGCCGACCGAGGTGTGCCTGCAGATGGGTAAGGCAGCCGATTATTCGATAAAGCGAGGCACGGGCCGGGAAGTCACCCGTGAAAAAGCCAAGGAAGTGCTGGCACTGGCTGCCGGAGCAGGATTAGTACATAACGTGCCCTATAAGCGTGAAGTGGGCGAACTCATTTGTAACTGCTGCTCGGATTGCTGCATGTTCCTGCATGTTTTCGTTGACTATAACATGCTGGAAAAAGGTATGTCCAAAAGCCGTTTCGAGGCTAGGGTGGACCGGGAATCCTGCAGTGGCTGCCAGGATTGTCTCGAGCGATGCCAGTTCAATGCTATTAACATGGTAAAATCGCCGGGCGAAAAGAAGCTTAAGGCACAGGTTAACCCGGAGAAGTGCTATGGCTGTGGGGTATGTGCGGTTAGCTGCCAGACTGACTCAATAAAATTGTATGAGGCGAGGCTCCCGGACCATATACCTGCGTGATACAATAATCATTTCTTATTAATAATAACCGGACAAAAAAAGGAGGTTAGTGTCTTATGCAACCGGTGAAGATCGACCAGAACTACTATGCAAAATTCGAACCGAAGGACGATGCACTCCATCCCTATGAGGATGAAGACTACTATGAGTGGTGGTGCTTTGACGGCAAATACGACAACGGGTATTCCAGCGTGTTGACCATGCACTGGAGGAACGGTTTTATCAAACCCCACATCCCCACACTTCAGATGTATATTTATGGGCCGGACGGTAAGCGCTACCAGGGGTTGGCTGCGGTGGATCCCAAAACCACCTGGGCCAGCGCAGAGAGATGCGATGTCAAGCTGGGCGATTCATATTGCAGAGTGGAAGATGATGGCCGCTACCGAGTGAAGATGCAGGCCAAGAAAGTGGCCGTAGACCTCACCTATAAAAATATACTACCCCCCTATAAAAGAGGTCCCGGCTTTTTCCCTCCACCTGAGGAAACTGGTAGTGTCTATCATGGCTGGGTCATCGGCATACCCAGGGGAGACATCAGGGGGACGCTCACCATTGACGGGCAGGTGATACCTGTAAAGGGTGAGGGCTATCATGATCATAACTGGGGAAACCGCAATATGGGCGACGGACTGCGGGGATGGTCCTGGGGCAGGATGTTCGATGGGAAATATACCATCATGTATTCGTGGATATTGCCCATGATAGAGGGGACTTCCAATCGGCCGGAGATCTATATAGCGCGTGATGAGCAGCCAATCGTTGCCACAGCAGATATGGAATTCAAAGTAACCAAAGCAGAATACGACCCCGAAACCAAGAAGGACATCCCTATGGGGATTTTATTGAGTGGCAAGCAGGGGGAGATTAAGTTTAAGATTGAAATGAATAAAAAAGAGATTGTGCAGAGCGGGCTGATGCAGAAGGTGGAGGGATTGCCGCAGTACTATTTCTGGCGGTTTATGGATGACTTTACGGGTGATATACAGGGGAAAGACTTCCATGAGAAGGTGGCTGGAACGACGATCAGGGAATACATGCTGCTGAACATCGGGTAACTTATATTCAGCTATGGTGGAAAACAGGGCCTCCAATCACACGAAAAACTGTGATTGGAAGCCCTAACTATTGGTTAACCGACAGGGTTCAGGTTATTTTCTGGCAGGCAGCATAAGCGTCGCGGTACCTGCGGTTGTGGTTTCGCCTTTGCTATTTTCAAGCCAGATATCGCACTCTACGGTATGCTGGCCACCAGTTTCCGATTTCCCGGTCACCTTGCCCTTGCACTGCCAGGTGTCCCCGTCATCCGGTCCTACCAGGGTCTTCATGTGCCGCGGATAATCCATGGCCTTAAATGAGGTCTGGATCCTCTTCAACCAGCCCTCATCTCCAACCCAGTCAGTAAGCATCTGGATAAGCCATTGGCGTTTCAGTGTACCGTGAACAATGATGCCGCCGGTCTTCATGAAATTGACCGCAAAATCGTTATCATAGTGAAGCGGATTATAATCGCCGTAAGCGCCGGCCCATTTAACCAGCATCAATGTGGTAGCTACCTTGGTTAGTGAAGGGATATCCTGGCCTACACTGATATCTTCCCAATATATCTGCTTTTTCATGTTAATATCTCCCTCAATGAATCGAACTTTGACGCAGTTTAGTTACCGTGTCGCCATTCTGGTTAGTTATGGTCGTCTCTACGGTGGAAATCAGCATCTTGCCACCTTTCTTACCCTCTTTTTCCTCGATAGCAACGATTTCACTTGAGAGTATGATGGTATCTCCCGGGCGTACCGGTAAAAAATATTCGGACTCCATCCCGGCATTGATGGCACGGTAGTACCCGGCTTTGGCTATCTCTATGGCCATTTCCATGAACAGGTCGTTGGAGTTCATGAAAGTCTGGTCAGGCGGCCATTTTACCGGCCAGCCGAAAAAATCCGGGGGTGCAATTATGCCGCCATACCTTGTGCCCGTGGCATACTCATCATCCCAGTAGACCGGGTTTCTATCGCCTGCCGCATCCGCGATTTTGAGTAAATCGGCGCGATTGACCTCATATACCATAGGTTTGCCTTTGCGGCCGATCAGGTTCTTCAACTCGTCTGATATCATGCCCTCCTCCTTATGATAAAATTGTGAGAGTGACACCCAGGCGCTAATTATATCATATGGGGCGCCGATATAATTGCAGGCAGAAATTACACGCTGAGGTCACTTACAAAACAGGAGGTTATCTAAGGTGAAGACATCTGGTGATTCTTTGATTACCCAGCAAATGCGGGAACAGATAGGGAAAGAGATCGATTTCGGCCCGCCTTTTGAGGTGGAAAAGGGGGCAATAAGAAGCCTGGCGGAGGCAACGAATTTTCATAACCCGCTTTACCTTGATGAGAAATATGCGTTAAGCAGGGGGCATAGCAGCGTTGTCGCTCCGCCCGGATTCGCGGCATATGATCTGCCTCTGGGAGCACCTCTGGGCGTGCTGAAGTTCCCGTTTGAGATCGCCAGCGGCCTACACGGAAGCGACGAATGGGAATATTTCAAGGATATCTATGCGGGGGATGTACTGACTCCCAAGGGGAAAATTATCGATCTTATTGAGAAAGCGGGGAAAATGGGGCGGATGCTTTTTGTGGTATCCGAAGTCACTTTCACCAACCAGCGCAGCGAGGTGGTTGCAATATACCGGCCTACCGAGATATTTATTGCCGGGCAGACAAAGTAGAGGAGTTAGACAAATATGAAGACGCAGGTATATTTCGAAGAAATTGTTGTAGGGGAGGAAATACCCCACCGAGTTGTGGAAACGCTAACGACGCGCAGCATTGTTAAATGGGCTGCGGCGGTAAAGGACTTCTATGAGATCCACTACGATAAGGATTTCGCGCGCGCGGTGGGCATGCGCGATGTGATCGCCCACGGTCCCAATAAATGCGCGCTGCTGAGCCGCCTGCTGCTGGAGTGGATGGGTGAAGGGGGAACCCTGCATAAAATTTCCTGTACACATAAGGCCAGCAATTTCCCGGGAGATAAGCTTACCTGCAAGGGCAAGATCAAAGATAAATACAGTAAAGACGGCAGGCATTACGTGGAATGTGAGGTCTGGGTGGAAAACCAGGATGGTATCGTGGCCGCCCCTGGAAAGGCTTTGATCTCGTTGCCCGCGAAAAAATCGTAAGCTATCCTGCCAGCACGTTTAATATTAGTGATAGGGGCTTTGTACATAATGAAAGCGGCTGTTTATTTCGGGCTACATGTCTTCAGGATGTTATTCAGCATAAATCAGGAGGTGGCCGACTATGGAAAGCGAGTTCAAGACACTGACGCTGGAACAACGTGGAGCCATTGGCATATTAAGTATGAACCGCCCCCATAAGCTCAACGCGTTATCCATGGATCTGATCAACGATTTACACAGTTTTTTTAGCCGGATGTGGACCGACCTGGGCATAAGGGTCGTGATTCTACGCGGATCCGGCCGTGCGTTTTGCTCCGGCGCCGATTTAGAGCAGATGACGCAGGCTTCTTCCCATGAAACAGGGGTAGCGATCGGCCCGGTTCAGTTTCACTATCATAGAGTACAGCAGGTACTGGGCGAAATCATCCTGAAAATGCGCCATTGCCCTCAGCCTATTATAGGTGCAATACGGGGACATGCCGTCGGTGGAGGGTTCAGCCTTGCACTTGCCTGCGATGTGCGGGTTGCCGCACCCTCTGCGCGCATGAACGCCGGCTACATCCGCATCGGCCTTTCCGGATGCGATATGGGGAGTTCCTATTTCCTGCCCCGTCTGATCGGGTTTTCCCGCGGCGCTGAGTATTTGTATACAGGCAGGGTAATCGATGCCGTGATGGCCGAGCGGCTCGGGCTGGTATCCCGGGTGGTGCCGGATGATCAACTGGAAAACACTGTATTGGAGATAGCGGAGGATATGCTGCAGAACTCACCATTCGGGCTGCGTATGACCAAGGAAGTATATAATCTCAATGTTGACGCGCCCAGCCTGGAGAGTGCAATCAATATTGAAAACCGCAACCAGGCGCTGCTGTCATGGACTCAGGACCACCGGGAAGGTGGCATCGCAATGTTTGAAAAAAGAAAGCCAATGTACCTGGATAGGTGACCTGCGGATGAAAACACTGAGTTAGAGGGGCATTGACAGGTATCTGGCAGAGGGATATTATCATGGCCAGAGGCTATGGTAGCTGAAAACAGCCTGGTTGCAAATTAAAACTGGAAATACAGGATAAATTTGCAGGGAGTTTTAATCTGATAGTACATAAACGCGAGTCAATAGTATCGATTTTGGCGGTTTGCCTTGCCCTCCTGGTCCTCCTGGCCTGCGCCCCGGCGCCACAGCCGCCGGCTGAGCAAAAGGTCCTTAAGGTCGGCTGCATTATGCCTTTCACCGGGCCGGCCGCATTGTGGGGGCAGAATATCAGGCCGGGCATGGAGGTTTACGCCGACCTGATCAACGAAGACGGCGGACTCCAGGTGGGCAGCGAAAAATACAGGATAGAGATGATTTTTCAGGATGGCTTTGCGCCTGGGCCCGCTGTAGCTGCTACCAGGAACCTTGTCTATGACCACGGCGTCAATGCTATCGTAGGCTACTTCGGCCTGGGTGTAGCTGCCATGACCCAGATCACCAACCCGGAGAAGGTCATACTCAATATCGGCACCATCGGTGGAATTGACCCGTCACCGGTCGAAAAGTCTTACGTGATGTACGGTTTCCCGTCCATGGAGATCACTATCTATCAGGCGCTCGCCGCTATGCACGCTTTCCCGCAGTACCACACCCTGGCCTGGACCGGGCCCAGTTCGGGAGAACACAATATCGATGCTACGTTTGCTCCGACCGATGAACGCCTGCTAAAGGAATTCGGCATCAAGAGTGTACGCGAATATTACCCGGAGGGGACCACTAACTTTACTCCTTATCTGACCAAGATGGCAGAACAGGGCACGGAGGTTATCTATTGTGTGGGTTCCCCGCTGGAATTCGGCCTCATGGCCAAGCAGAGATGGCAGATGGGCTACAAGTGGCCCATTTGTCAGATAGCGTCCCTTTTGGATTTCGACACCATGAGAGGCATTTGCGGAAGCGAGGAAGCTATGCAGGGTTTAGTCAGTGATTACCCGCTGCCGATGGCTTTAAAAAAAGTCACCGTTTCTCCCAAGTATCTGGACATGGCGAAAAGGATCTGGGATAAGTACAGGGAAATGAATAAAAAGGACCTGTTTATCGGCTCGTACGGTGGCGCATGTATCAACAGCCAGGGGCAATACTTTGAGGCTTTGCAGCAGGCCGGCACCACGGACCCTGATGCGGTGATGCGCACCTTGAGAGGGGGTACTTTCGATACCTTTATTGGCAGGTACAAACTTTCGGGCAAGAAGTACTACGGTTCGGACATCGTTTTTGGCCATCCCTGCGCTGTTTCGATCGTGAAGGGGAGGGAAAACATCTATTTGGACGAATACCCGCTGATGAGCGTTGACAAACCCTTTGCCGAATTTGAATAGCAAGGATTCATATCCATTTTGAGGTTCCATACAGCGGGTAAATAATTAAGCGGATCGAGGTAGATAATGTGCAAGTATTGTGTTGAATATGGGGCCGGCACCAAGTGGTATTTGAACCCCGAAAATTATCGGGACGAACTTTACAGCGCTGAGGTACATTCCGGCACCGTCAATATGCTGGGTGGTGTTGGGAAGAATACGTTCGAGGTGGGCGCTATGGCGCAGGCTGATATTATGATGACCGATTTATTTAACACGGGTTACTTCAACATGGCCGTTGAAAATATGACCGCTCACGGTGGTCAGATCGTGCCTCTCGAGGACGCTTTGAAGATACTGGACCTTTGCCAGGAACCCTTCCTCCTCATGCACTGTGCATGTCGAAGGTATTTCGGACGCTCTGACGTAAAGCGCTGTCTTTTTTTCTGGCCGGTTGCTGCAACCGCTATAAAGGAGAGGCCATGGGAAAAGGACACCGAGGTACTGACAAAGGAGCAGGCGAAAAACTTCGAACGGGAGTGTGATAAAAAGGGGTTTCTCCATTCAATCTGGCATGCTGGGGTAAACTCCGATGGTATCCCATCCATAGTGATGTGCCATTGCACCGCCACCGATTGCGTACCCACCAAGTTCAGGATTGATTACGGCATAATGAATTCGCAGCGCAAGGGCGAGTACGTTTCAATAGTTGACCCGCTCAAGTGCAAAGAAGGCTGCAAGAGTTATCCTGCCTGCCAGCACCGATGCCAGTTTGGAGCGATGAAGTATTCTCCGGTTGACAGGATCATGTATATTGACCCGCAGCTTTGTTTCGGCTGCGGGTTATGCCGCGCGGTCTGCCCGCAGGGAGCCATCCGGTTGGCCGACCGTACTGCCTTTCCTTCTCTTGTCGACAACTGGTAGCTATGAAATGAAAGGTGAGATGGAAAAATGGACGAATATTATTATGTAACACCAAGGCCGATGATTGACGTGGATACAGACCTGTGCGGGAATGCTATCCTGTGCCTGAAATGCGTTAAGACGTGCCTGGATGCCGGCCCGAATTGCATCGGGTTTATAAACTCCGATATTCCACCTGTTGGGCCCGGAGCGCCACAGAGGTTGGAAGACATCCATCATCAAATTATCACCACGTGTATGGTCAATTGTAATGGGTGTGGCAAATGCGTGGCTGTTTGCCCAAAAGGTGCACTCAAACTTATCATGCCGGAGCCGCAACAGCCGGCTGAAAAGGTTCAGCGGTGTGACATCGTTTTCTGTGCTACCAATCGTGATGGGTCTGTCGCCATGCCCCGCGATTAGGTCAGGGCTATCACCGAAATGATTAAATCAGACCAGCTCAGATATATAGCTGGTGCCTACCTGTCCGGTAAGGGTTATTATTCCGAGATATCTCCTGAAGTTCCTGATGCTATTCACGCACCCGATGTCATGGCTGTCAAACCCAGGGCACGGGATGTGAAACTGCGTTCAGAGAAAGGTGCGGCGCCGGTGGGAATAATATACCTATTGAAAGCCAGTGAATGGATGTCAACGGAAGAAATCCTGCAGAGGACCGGCTTTGAGCGCAATTTTGTTTTCAATATACTGGGTGAGGCAAGAGAAAACGGCTGGGTGAAAAGCAGGGGTGATGACGATGGCGGTACCATGTGGGCAACCGATGGGTATAGAATTCCCGCCTCGGAATGCCTGATGGTCTTGTGCGCGGCGGATAAACCCGGGAGAGCGCTGGCAGCCCTGGATGAACTTTCAGGCTGCTATGATAAGGGTTATCTGGCCTTCCCCTACCGGGTTGACAGCGGATTCCTTCACGAATGTTCCCGTCATGACACCGGAGTCATGGTGTTCGAAGAAAGGACCGCCGGTTTTCTGATCCAGCTGCCCGCAAAGCGTCACAAGATAACCAAAATCAAGGCCTACGCATCGTTATGCGAACAGGCAGTCGTCAACCATAACATGATTATAGCTCACTCGGGAAATTAGAAGATGCGTTTGTTTTCTCAGTATGTAGCTACGGGTAATGCCGCGCTAATGCAGTTTGCAGCAACTGCAGAGGTTATTACCTGGAATGACCGGCCGAATACCAGGCACCAATCGGCGGCTTAGTTTCTCGGCTGCTCCTTGAGTATCTTCCCCAGGCCTATATTGATTTTACTAAAGAAGAAGACTCCCTGAGCAAATTTGTCCGTACCCTTGTACCTGATGGTATTCCCGTCTATAGTTGGCGGCGACGTCTTTTCTACGGAGTTCAATAATTTATCAAATAGTTCCTGGTCACCCATCTCCTTGGAGACCATCATGGCACATGCGGTTGCCATGGGATCCGAGAGCCCGTAGGGATGTTCGGAGGCATATGCATACATACCAAAGATATCCTTGATGAAAGTTTGCTTGTACCTGGGATAGAGCGATTCAGCGAAAGCCGGATCAATGGAATGTAAGAAAGTTATAGACCAGCCATTGCTGTAGCCGGATACTTCCTGCTCCGCATAGTCACTCTCCGGGTGGTATGCGCGCGCAAGCAGGCCGTAGGGCTGGACGATCATGCGTGATTTTACCCATGTTAGCCAGCCGTTGACCTCTTTAGAATGATCGGTCCCATGAAGCTTATCGTAAAGTAAAAGGCTATAGATACCTATGCTATTGCACTGTACGAAGTAGTCATCCGGTTCGCAGGTAACACCCGTGTAAGGAGTGGCGTCGATTTCAGCGGCTATATTATTGGTCAGCCAGGTGAAATCCTTGTCCCACTTTGTGCTGCCTGAGATCAGCTGGTGCAGGCCGTACATGGCATTAAGATGGCCCTTATACATAATGTTGTGCTCGGCCAACGGATCATCCCCGAAGCCGTTCTTGACCCAGTCCTCCCAAACAGGCTTTTGCTTCATTTTTTGGATCATCTTGTCAATGTAATGACCTACCGCCACACGTTGTCCACTTTCGACATAGGGTATGCAGGCCAGGCCATAGGTAGTAAAGGCGAGGCCGTATTTCCAGAATTCCGGAGACATATCATAACCTTTAAAATAATTAGCAGGTGGGTTCATGAATTCCTGCAGGGATCGGTAGTCCATCCACTCATCCGCGGTCATGTGGCCTGCTTCCTTCTGTGCAAAGTAGTCGGCGGTTGGAGTCTGACGAACGGGCACAGTCCCCTTTATTCCCAAAATGATGACTGCCAGGACTGCCAAGGCTAATACAACAATTACTATAGTTATGATACGTTTCTTCTTCATGATACCTCCTTAACCCCGGGTTGCTCGTGTTTAAGCTCCATCAGTATAACAATTGACCCGTTACAGGTACAACATCTGCAGGCGTCCCCGGTATATCGGACATTTGCAAGCGGATTTGTTTCCCCTGAAATGACAGGAATTTATCTTTTGCTGATCTCTTCTCTCATCTCCTGGTAGAGGTCAAGTTTTTTTATCTTGCCAACGGATGTCAGGGGAAGCTGGCTGCGGAAGATGATATCTTTGGGTATCTTATATTTAACCAGCTTATCTTTGAGAAATGTCTTGATGCCTTCGGCTGTCGGGTTAGTCCCGGGATTGGGTACGATGTAGGCACGTCCAATCTCTCCCATTACCGGATCCGGGCACCCGATGACAGCTACCATACAAACATCGGGATGCCGGGAGATCGCCTCTTCTATTTCAGGAGGATAGATGTTTTCTCCCCCGCGGATATACATCTCCTTCTTCCGTCCTACGATCGTGAGACAGCCCTCAGCATCGAGCTTGCCCATATCTCCTGTGTGGAAATAGCCCTTCTTATCAAACACCTTGGCATCTTCATCCGGCCGCAGCCAGTAACCTTTCATCACGGCATCGCCCTTTATGGCTATCTCTCCCGCCTCGCCCTGGGGTAATATATTGCCTTCGTCATCCATAATGGCAAGCTCTATTCCGGCCTGAGGAATGCCGACTGTATGCTTTAGTTTCTCCTCACCGTGTTCCAGCAGCGTGCAGGTTACAGCGCCGCTGACCTCGGTGAGGCCGTAGGCATTCTGGGGCGTTACTCCCATATGCTTTTGTATAGCTGAGATCAGCTCTGAGGGACATGGGGCGCTGGATACGATTGCTATTTTGACGGAGCTCAGGTCATATTTATCCACGTCGGGATTAAGCAGTTCCAGGGCGTACATGGCAGGTACCTGGCCGATAACGGATATTTTCTCGTCCTGGATAAACTGCAGGGTCTTCACAGGGTCGAAAACGTCCATCATAGCCAGTTTATTGCCCGCGGCCAGGCAGGCGATTACTCCCATAACCGCTCCTCCAACATGGTTGATAGGTATATTCATGAGGACCGTGTTCTCACCCACAATATAGCAAATGTTAATCATCCAGCTGACATACGAGAGTAAATTTTTATGCGTTAACATTGCCGCCTTGGGGATGCCCGTGGTACCGGACGTATAAATAAAGATCACCGGGTCTTCAACTTGTACGGCAGCCCTGGCTTCAGCCAGCGCCGGGGTTGGCTCGGCCAGGAATTCAGCGTAGGAGATCATGCCCGGCAGCGTTTTTTCTTTTTCCAGCATGATGACGTGCTGCAGCGTCGGTAATTCATTGCGTACTGCCTCAAAGTTCTTTGCCATGTTCACGCCCAGGAATCCGGCAGACATTGCCAGTACGGATACCCCGGCGTTGTTGATCACGAATTTAATTTCCTGGGGAGTGAAACTCCAGTTTACCGGCACGGCCGTGGCACCGATCTTGGCGGCGCCCAGGTAAACGAATAAAAACTCGGGCCAGTTTGGCATGTAGATGCCGATCCTGTCCCCCCTCTTGACCCCGAGGTTTAGCAATCCCTGTGCCGCCCGGTCTGTCTGCCCGTCATATTCTTTCCATGAAATACGCCCCCCATTACAGACAATAGCTTCTAAGTTGGGTTTCTCAATTGCATGCTTTAGGAATAAATCACCCACTACCTTCACTACAGGTTGTTCCGTTTCCAATCTCTTCCTCCTCGCATACCGGGTGCACTGATATTTCGGTCCGGTCATTAAGTGCGCGGACCGAACCGGGCTATTATATCAGATGCTGACGCGATTTAGTCTATTTGACGAAATGAGAGCAGATGGCGTAAATTGTCAGGCGGGTAAAATTACAAGGAGGTAATTAATTGTCGTATAAATACGTTCTCTATGAGAAGAAGGGAAGGATTGCTTACGTCACCATCAACCGTCCTGAAGTTATGAATTCGATCAGCCCCCCGGTGAGCGAAGAGCTGTGGGAAGTCTGGTCGGAGTTCAAAAAGGACCCGGACGCCTGGGTGGCCATTTTGACAGGAGCCGGGGACAGGGCTTTCTCAGCCGGCAACGACCTGAAATACCAGGCGGAGCATGCCTCGGAGCCCGGTGCCATGACGATAAAGAACCCCGGCGGCTTCGGCGGCACCACAGCCAATTTTGAATGCAATAAGCCGATCATTGCTGCCATAAACGGTTTTGCCATGGGTGGTGGCCTGGAGATCGCACTTGTATGCGATATCATAATTGCAGCCGACCATGCCAAGCTCGGTCTGCCCGAGCCAAAGGTAGGCCTTTATGCCGCGGCAGGCGGCGTTCACAGGTTGCCCCGCATGGTTGGTTTGAAGCAGGCCATGGGTATGATTTTGACCGCCAAGCCGATCTCAGCCCAGGAAGCTTATAGGATCGGGCTGGTGAACGAGATAGTGCCACTCAAGGATCTGATGGCCACGGCAGAGAGGTGGGCCAATGATATCCTTCAATGCTCCCCGCTCTCCATCAGGGCTAGCAAGGAGTCCGTTATGAAAGGTTTGGAAATGCATGTTCTCGATGCCATGAAAGCGGAATTCCCGGCGGCCATGGCGCTCTGGACCTCCGAGGACCTGATTGAAGGGCCCCTGGCATTCGCTCAGAAAAGGCCTCCCCAGTGGAAAGGCCGCTAATTCGGGTGGTAAGAGGGGCAACTCATGAGTTGCCCCTCTATTTTATTGTTTTTCAACAGGTGGTAATGCGTTTTGCCTGCGTTACGAGCCCGTCAGGGTCTTTTTGAGGTCTTTCTTCAGTATTTTGCCGAGATTGTTCTTAGGCATAGATTCAAAGAAAAATATTTTGTAGGCGCAGTTATTTTACAGGCATTGTATCCCATGGATTGACCCTTTCAACCAGCTTAAGGGCATCAGTCGGGCAGGCATACATGCAAAGGCCGCACCCTATACAGCGGCTTTCATCTAGCCGCAGGTCCACGAGTTCCAGCTTGAGCGCTTCCATCTGGCAGCGCTGGACACAGTCCCCGCAGTTCACGCAGGACTCCCTGTCAATCTCGATGACACGCCTGACTATGGCGGCCAGGCTGGGAACCGGGGCGCGCTTGATGCCCCTGAGCGTGCCACAGTGACACGTGCAGCAGTTGCATAGAAAGTCCACGAAACCGCCTTGATGGTACATGGATTGATGGACAAGCCCGGCTTCCTCAGCGCGGTCAAGCACATGCCGCGCCTCATCCTTGCTCAGCATCCTCACAATGCCTCGGTCGGCGGCGGCCTTTGCTTCCCGGCCAAAGATCATGCAGACGTCTTTCGGTTTAACACAGGGACGGTCCAGTATTTCACCGCGATGACGGCACAGGCAGGTGCCCACGGCTATGTGCTCCGTTTTAGCTATGAGCTCCAGAACATCGGCGTAGCTGTGCACTACGGCTATGTGAGCAACCAGCGCCTCCAGCGTGATAATGCGTTTCCCAGGTGAAGCATCGTCCCCGGTTGCAGGAGCAGATGAAGCAAAGGCCTGATTGACGGATTTCAGGTACTCGTGGATGAGCAGTACGATCTTGCGGTCTCTGGTGCCGGTTCCGCCTTTGAGGAATTGAAATTCCATCATGCCCGGGAGCAGGGGAAGCATTTTGTAGGTTGTTTTTACGCCCGTCTTTTCCCCCAGCACCAGCCCCTTGTCCGCCATGGATTCCAGCGTATTTTCCAGTTGAACGAAGTCCAACTTATCAATCAACTGGGATAGCTGCTTGGCCGTCATTGCCACCAATGGCAGTTTAACCGCCAGTTCCGCTTCTTCAGCGGTGAAAAGCTCCGACATCAGGTCATAAAAGGGCTGGCATTTCAGCGCTGGTAAAGCACCACCGCGGGTCGTCATAACATCAGCCAGTTTATCCAATAAAGATTTATCCAGCATCTCTTCCCCTTATTAAATCAGTTCACGTGTAATAGAGTTAACGATCAATACATTTATGGATCAAAGTGAGTATTGGTAAATATTGGGGACACAATCCGATTCGAATTGTACCACTAAATATTTTGTTACAGAATGCAGCGAATTGGATCATAATAAGCGGGATTTCCTATATTAATTCGCAACCAAGCCCTTAGCTGTGAAGGTAAACCTGCGGGCTTTTGAGGCTATTTTATCATAGCTACCCGCCTGAGTCTTAGTTTGATATGGTAAATCCAGGGTAAATACTTAACACTGATGCCCGAGCATGACATATTCGTTAAGCGCTTCGCCCGTAACTTTGTCCGACTCGCCGTCAACTACAATGCTGGCTTCGTATTTATTTAATCGCCTATAGTAGTTCGTCATGAATCCTCCCTTATCCGGGCCAGTTTTTATGTGCTCTATCACGCTGATTATATGAAGGTGACAGGATACCTGCACATCTGCTGATTTACCTTGAATCAGGATGTCCGTAGGTAATGGGTTACCGCTTTCTTCGTGAACTACTTCTCCGCTTAATTTGCCGTTTACCGATGGTGAAGCAAATATGGTCTCGCTTTCCCGGGCTACGTATAAAGACGGTAATATAGGCATGTCCCTGTCAAAGGGCACGAACCAACCGTAAACAAAGGTATATTTCGGATCATACATGCGTCCCCAGCCCCATCCGGCAAAGCTATGGGACATCTCAACATTACCCCAGTTATGATCATGATATCCCTGCCCTTTGACGGGTACGATCTCATTACCCAGAAACAGGTTGCCGGTCACATCAGCCCTGGGAATTGCATTTATCCATCCCTGTATGCCGTCGGCATTATTTTTCATCAGACCATCACGCGTCCATTTCCAGCCGGGCAGTAAACTTTTATAAACAAGCTCAACCCCTATGTTCTCAGCGTGTAGGGAAACTTTATAAATGTCTTCTTCCTGCCTGATATAGTTTTTCCCCAACACGACATCGCATTTTTCCAGGCTGGCACGGCAGTCTTTATAATCGAAACCTTCCGCTCCCCTGATCCGCTTTCCATCAGGTGGATAAATATCAATGATAATCAATGGAATATGGGAGTCCTGATAGCTTGTGCGCCAGAAACAGGAAAGGGCACAGGAATAGCCATTTTCGAAAACGGCGTCCAGGTACCACCATTCATAATAGTCCGGCGTGTCAAAAGGATGAAGAGCATCGTCTTGATCCACGTACTTTGAAACGATCTTTTGCATTGTTAACCGTCCGAATAATTTAAACTGGTCTGCTATTAGAGTGCACTGTTTCCTTATTCAATTTATGGTTAATCAGCGGAGCAGCACTTGTTCGCTCATGGTTTGACCCTGGAGTTTCTCAACCTGCCCGCCCGTCCTAATTTCGCAGAGGTAGTCAGCTTTGAACCGCCAGTAATGGACAGGCCAGGGTGCCATTTGTAGTAGTATATTACTGTCGAATATACTCCGTGTGATGACCTCAAGTTTTATTGAAGCAGTTTTACCCGCAGCTATAATGGACAGTTTTCGCGGCACCGGTATGCCGGTAATATCATCCACCTTTGCATCAGAGGCTTTAAGTTCGATCTTGTCTGATAACATAAGTACTTTATTACCCCTTGCTAAAAACAAACGTGAAATATTGGACTCATTCCTCCTGGCGGGATAAAGGTAGTAATAGATTAATGTATATTCAGGGTGGTGGATGCGGCCCCAGTACCAGTTTCTGAGACTATCGTACATATTTACATTGGACCAGTTATGGTCATGATAACCAAGGCCTTTAACCTTCATTTCTTTGCCGTTGACTTTCACCGTGCCCTGTACTTCCGCCCTGGGAACCGGCACAACCCATCCCTGTACCTGCTCATGGTTGTTATACAGGTAGCCTGTACCGGCGGGCTTCCAACCGGGTACAACACGTTTGAACAAGAGGTCGATAGCCATATCATTACCGGGAGCAAATACGCGGTAAATATCACCTTCCTGCTTTAAGTAGTTTTCACCCAGCTTGACATCGCATTTGCTTTCACTTGCCGAACAATCTCCCGGCCGGAATATACTTGACGATAGGATTTTTTTTCCATCCGGTGTATAAATTTCTTTAGTTATCAGGTTAAGGCGCGGGTGTAAGAACCCGCACGCCTGGTGATAAACGATTACACAGGAATAGCCGTTATCAAAATGCACATCGTTATACCACCATTCATAATAATTGGAGGTCTTGTAGTAGTGCAGCCCATCGTCTTTATCAGAATAAGCCGTCGAACCGTTTTTCAAAAGAGATACCTCCGTAATCAATTATTTTGCCCATCATGACATTGATGCAAGAAGGGAAAACTATAAATTCACATTGATTGTTATTGTTCCTGCCGATATGCGCCGAGCCATTGTATCAATGTTGATATTGGAAATACCTGTTCGTGACTTGCTACTACCATATTTAGGAATTTATTATATCAGTATTCTTTGGAAACAGGTTGTTGCGTGGCAACGGATATTATCATGATCAAGTCTAATGAAGGACGATGATTGCTTGGCTTTAATTGAAAGGAGAAATATTAGTTGACACGGTATGATATACTTATACTTAAGGCAAGGTATATCCTTGTCCGTTGTGTATTGGGAATTTATATTAAATGGAGGTGATGTGCAATCACATAGGCCACGGCGGCCTGTAAGCGTCAGCGTGGCAATCAGTAAACTTCGCCCTGGTCCCGGGGCATAGCGTCTGATACGAGGGGGATAGCCGAAGCCAGGCCGGCTCTTAAAATGCCTGCAGGGTGACCCGTACCGCAAAGGCAGGGGTTGCCTGGAAAAACCGGCCCGCAACAGGTCGAAAGTTTTGTGGGAAGGTTCCCGGAAGGATAGGCCCGGGGCCGTAAAAAGGCCTTGAGAGGGTTTACCGGGTTTAAAAAAACAGGAGGAATTAATGAAAACAAGGTTTCCAAGCATTCTTGGAGTTTTCGCAGCTATATTGATGGTTGCCTCCTTCGTGGTCCCGATGAATATTGCAGCGCCGGCAGCGGTATCTGCAGACCCGGGCATCATGAAGTGGGACACCGTCAACACCCCCGGTGACATCGATGGCATGAACGATATCATGAACCTGCACCCGCAGTATCCCAACCCGCCCGTAGGCTGGAGTGAAACGGGATACGGCAGTGAGATCATCGACCAGGCCGTCGCCAATGACGGCAGGACCATGTACACGGTCGGACGCGCCGCCATTCCCATAGCAGCCGCAGGCATCCCCGATGAATATAACCTCAAAGGCTATTTGGGAAGCAGTAATATAGTATTTATTCAAAACGTACTATTTGTCACCACCAACGGCGCCATCAGCAACGAGCTGACAAAATACATCGCGCTGTTCCGCACACCGGGTTTCGGGTTTTCCAACCTGTACCGGGTAGCCGTGGCTCCCGACGACCCCAAGTTCGTGGTCGTGGTGTCCGGCTTTAACGACTCAACCGACAACACCTTGCTGGGTTTCATTGGCCCCTGTCGCCTCTGGGTAAGCTCTGATGGCGGCTCCAACTGGGACCTGGCCTTTGACGGTTTTAACGGCGCCTCTTTTTATCCCGGATTCGCCGCCGGTAGCCACATCGTCGATGTCGATGTCTCCGTCGATTACGGCGGCAAGCGCGATATCGGCTTCATCACCGACAATGGCCAACTCTGGGTCAGGCAATCCTCCGGCTTCTCCGGCTGGCTTCAGCAGGATGTCGCAGGAACCCTGTCTCCGGCCGCTAACAAGTACTTCGCACTGAAGTTCTCGCCCACCTATAGCGGCGACTCATCGATTGCTGTGGTCTACACATCTGCCGCAGGCACCTTTTTCAACGTTGGCCTGCGCGACCTCTCAAGCAAGAATGACGTGGTCGGCTGGGCCTACGGGACCAGCGTAGAGGTCGCCGCGACCCCGGGCACCTCTCCGTTTATAACCACACTCAGCAAGGCCGACCTGCAGCTCCCCTCGGACTTCTCCGGACAGTCCTCCTCGCTGCGCAGGGCCTACATCAGCCTCGATGCGCACAATGCTGGCACCGGCGCCGCTCCCGGCGCCACCAGCAAGGACGGCATCTTCCGCATCGACGACACCACCGTTTATGTCCTGATGGACACTTCAGGGGTGGCTTACAAGGCCATCTACAGCATTGCCTACTTCGGCACCTATGCCTCGGGCAAGCTGCTGGCCGGCGAGCGCTGGGGTTATCCCTGCTCGGCCACCGTCCCCACCTGGTTCACCGATTCACCCACCACCTGCCCAATACCCTGCTGGTACCCGGCGCTTAAGCCCACCACCGGCGCCGGCGCCCAGGGCACCTGCGGCCTGTCCGCCAAGAACGGCGTAGGCGCAGCCCTGGTAAACTGGAACGCCGACGGCTCGCTGGGCCTGGTAGGCACCGGCTCCTTCGCCGTTTATCCAACCACCGCAATAAGCGCGACGGCCACCGCCTGGTGGTGGAATATTGCTCCACTTAACGCCGCCTTTGCAGGTAAGACCGGCATCGCCGGCACGGCCAGCGTTGCCAATGGATGTCCTACAAATAGTCCTGCTATTGGAACTGATCTCGGCGTGATGGTAGAATTACCGCCTTACATGATAGCGGCATTAGTGGCCGAAGGAATACCGCTTGCATCAGCGACTGCTTTAATTGGTTCGGCCTATCCGCTTCGTCCCATCGCCAATGATGAGTCGGCCTTCGCACTCAGCCGCAACAACGGCGAGACCTGGAACCAGATCTCGCTGATCGACACCACCATTGACTGGTTCAATGATGTGGCCGTAGCGCCTGACTGCACGACCATCTACTTAGCCTCGGTCAACCGCAACAGCGGTATGGCGAGCTGCAACGAGTTCGACAGCGTCTGGCGCTCCACCATCAACCCCAACGTGGCGGCACCGCTGCCCGCGGTTCCCCCGCTGGGCACTTACTGGGAGCGCGTCTTAGCACGCACCACCTCGGGCTCCTGCCAGGTCGCGCAGAGCGACCTGCCCATACTGCGCGTCGTCGAATCCTGCACGGATAAGAAAGACGGCGAAATCGTCGGCTGGGCAGCCCAGGACGCCAAAGCCTCCGCCACCAGCGTAGCCGGCGTGATGGCCTGGTCACCTGACTACGGCGATTACTGGGCCAACATCTCACCCAGGTTCGCTGTACAAGATTTCGCCTTTGAATCCAGCACCACCATGTACGTCCTATCCTCCGACGGCCTGGTACAGAGGCTTCCTTACACCGGCACCGCATGGTCCACC
>CAIMUM010000093.1 GCA_903844685.1 uncultured Dehalococcoidia bacterium | reverse complement strand
TGGCCGTCATTTTCTCCAGCAAAATCAGTGCAACTTATGATAGCGCGGTGCAGGCCAAGGCCCTGGTCGGCGATATCGCCAAAATAGAAGTAGTTGATTCCCTGCAGTCCTGCGGCGGATTGGGATTGCCGGTCATCAAGGCAGCCGAGATGGCGGCAGGTGGGGCTAAACTCGCTGAACTGGCCGAAGCAACCAAAGACTGGTGCTCCCGGTCGCACATATATATGGTATTTGACACACTGGAATACCTGCGCAAGGGTGGCAGGGTCGGGCGGGCGCAGGCCCTGCTGGGCGGGCTGCTGAAGATGACGCCGATATTGACGTTGAAGGAAGGCGTGGTCACCCCGGTGCAGCGCACCCGGAGCAGGACCCAGGCTATCGACGCGCTGGTCAACCTGGTGAAAGGCGCCAACAAGATAGAGGCCCTGATGCTCGAGGACGCCACTACCCCGGATGAACTGGAGATAGTGGCAAGCAGGTGCGCTGAAATCTATCCCAGGGATAAAACCTACCGCAGCACGGTAAGCCCGGTTATCGGCGTCCACGTCGGGCCGCATGTCCTGGCTGCCAGTTTCATCGAAGGCAAATAATGTCTGTTAAGATAGTCACGGACAGCAGCAGTGATATCCCCCCCGCAATAGCGCGTGAATTGGATATCACCGTTGTGCCGTTGTCTGTGCGCTTCGGGACGCAAACATACCGGGATGGCATAGACATAATGCCGGAGGAATTCTACCGGCGTCTGGTGGAGGAACCCGTTCATCCTGCCACCGCGGCTATGTCGCCGGGTGATTTTGCCGGGGTCTATGATAAGCTTGCCGCTGATGCCGGGGGTATTATCTCCATCCATCTTTCCCAGAAGGTGAGCGCAACCTACAATGCGGCGGTACAGGGGCGCAACCTGATGGAGAATAAGGCCTGCGCTGTCGAAATCATAGATTCCAGGTTTGTCACTATTGCACTGGGACTTATTACCATTGCCGCGGCCAGGGCTGCTCGAGCAGGTAAGGGAATGCAGGAAATCGTCGCGCAGGTTAACGCGCTGATTCCCTGCATGCGTGTTTACGGCATCCTTGATACGCTGAAATATGTAATGAGAGGCGGCCGTCTGGGTAAAGCCGGTCCCATCATCAGCTCCATCCTGCCTGTAAAACCGGTACTGACCATGAAGGATGGGACTGTTGCCCCCATCGGCGCCGCCCGGACCAGGATAAAAGCGATTGAGCGACTCTGCGGGCTCATCGCTTCCGTACCCATGGTGCAGGAGCTTGGCATAGCGCACAGCATCAGTGACGAGGAATTGAATTCCTTTGTTGAGAAAATTAAATCTATTCTGCCTGGAATTAAACCCGTTATATCAAAGCTGGGGCCAGCGCTCGGCGTTCATGGCGGACCCGGCTCTATCCTGGTGGGTATTCAGCAGGATATACAAGCCGCTGCTGCGGCAATCGAATCGCGGGAACGAAGAATTCCCCTCTCCCTGCCCTCACTGCAGTCCATTAAAGATGGCTTGCTGAGACGTGGCAAAGAGGAGGCCGGCCGGCCTTTTGTCCTGCGATGCGATGGCACAATGTAGATGTCTGGCCCTGCAAGAGTGGATACATCATTAATCCGTAAAATACTGGAGCACGAGGCGCAGGGTGGGTTTAATGACCGGGTGGTAATAGGTGGACTGGATAAATTCATACTGGGCTGGGTTAACATCAACCAGCCGGCGCTGGCAACCTCCCCCCAATATCCCGCTCTGAAGTCCTTTGTTCTGGATAAACGTGGCTATGCGCAGAGAAGCCCTGCCGAACGTGAAGAATGGATCAGGAAGCTTCTGGACTGGCTGGATAAGCTGGAACATCTGGCCTCCCCTCCTGGCAAGACGGGTCATCCCGTAACTGTGGAGGCGCCTGCTGTAGCGGTCAAGCGCAGGCAATCCCCAATTGGCAAGGTTGACCTGGATTCATCCGTGGATAATATCAGCGGTGTCGGAGAGAAGGTAGCCCAAAAGCTGGGTAAGCTGGGTCTGCGCACCGTGCGAGACCTGCTCTACTTCTTCCCCCGCCGGTTCATGGATTTCAGCCAGCGGAGGACGGTTTCCTCGCTTGAGGCGGGCAAAGAACAGACCATATTTGCCAATGTCTGGGAGGCGCGGAAGGTTATGCTCGGCCGCCTGAGAAGCAGCGAGGCGGTGGTGGGTGACGAGACGGGCAACGCACGGGCGGTCTGGTTCAATCAGCCCTGGGTGGCGGCGCAACTGAATACCAATGCCTATATCTCCCTGAGTGGACGTGTTAAAGAGTTCAACTATGTGAAGACATTTGAGAACCCCGAATGGGAGCTGATTGAGGACAGGGAACTGGTGCACACAGGGAGGCTGGTACCTGTTTACCAGCTTACGCAGGGTTTATTCCCCAGAC
>CAIMUM010000092.1 GCA_903844685.1 uncultured Dehalococcoidia bacterium | reverse complement strand
GAGTTTGCTTAATTTATCCTCATCCAATCCCAGCAGCAGTTGCCGGGCGCGCTCACGGCCGGAAGTGTAAAGCCTGTCCGTCAGTTCCTGCCCTATGGCCGATAAACGGCAGACCACTACCCGCCTGTCTTCCCGGCTGTTTTCCCTCTTCACAATATCCCTGTCCACCAGGCGGTCGACGATGCCGGTGGCCGTGGCCAGCGTGACGCCCAGGGACGAGGCCAGGTCGCTCATCCTTGCCGGCCCGTTGAGGTAGACCAAGAGGACAACCTTCAATTGCGGCGTGGTCAGGTCGAGATCCAGCAATTCCTGGTGCGCCCTGGGCAGCAACTCCCTGAAAACACCTTCAACCTGCCCCAGTATGCGGTCGATCATTTCACTCTTTTCATTCATGCAATTGTTACCCACATTGATCGGTGGCTGAGATTCGATAATTAGTATAATATAAATAGTTAGTGTTATGCAAACTATTCTAATATAGGTAAGGACATTGCAGGTTGAAAAGGTGGGGGTTACGAGTGGAGCAAGGTATCAACAGCGCGCGGCACATCTACCAGGGGGCCGCTGAAATCAGCAAGGGGTATGCCGTCAAGGTTATTTCCTATGACATTTTTGCTTATCTCGAGCGGTTTCTGTGAGTATGCGCGGCTGTCCGTTGTCTGAAAAGTCTTCATGCCGGCTTTAGCAGCCACCATATCATTGGCAGGATCGTCGCCCACCATCAGGCATTCGCCGGGCTTCACACCTATCAATTGGCAGATCTGCTTGAAATAGCCCAACTGCGGTTTGCAGTAACTCATGTTGTCGATGTGTGTGACCAGATCGACTTCGATGTCCCCCAAGCCTGCCCATCCCAGCCTTTTCTGCTGCACAACCAGCGGCCAGATGGGGTTGGTGGCCACCACTATCTTTAATCCCCGTTCTTTCACACGCCTGAAAACCTCCGCTGCGCCGGGGGCAGCCGTGACGGCGTCCTTGAATATATCAAAGTCCAGACTGAAAAACTGCTCGAAGCGGGACCACACCTCATCCCTATTAACATTGAAACCATCGCAAAAAGTTCTCAGGAATAGCTCGCGGTTGACATTGCTGCCGTCGTTTTCGCGCAGCACGACAGTAGCCTTCATCAGCCTTTCGGCGAATTGCCCGTCGGGCAAAACGCCGGCAAACCTGGCTGCCAGCACGGGATAATAGCCCCCGAGGAATTTCTCTTCCTCGAAGAGTATCAGCGTATTGTCGAGATCGAATAATACAGCCTTAAGCATAATTGTAAAACCGCCTGTCAATTTTACGGCTTTATCCCGATGCGGACAAATAAGCGCCGCACCCCGCCATGCCTGATACTAAAAGGAGCTACTTCCCATGCCACTTGTCGGCCGCAGGCGGCAAGCGCATAATATGGGTAAAAACGGGGGAGGTCATAATGCAGCAGAAAGAGGGTAATTTCAAAGGCACCGGCAATTTCAACCTTTACTGGAGATGCTGGCTGCCCGATGGACAGGTTAAAGCCGTAATACTGGTGGCCCACGGGCTGGGCGAGCACATTG
>CAIMUM010000091.1 GCA_903844685.1 uncultured Dehalococcoidia bacterium | reverse complement strand
TCGGACGCTATATTACGGCTGACATAACCCGCGGCGCGCGCCTTGATGGCCATGAAGAGGCCTTCGTCGTTGGGCGCGGGAGCGATAACGATGACCGCCGCAGTCGGCACGTGCTGCTTGACCATGCGCGCCAGGTCCATGCCCTCGCTGGCTAAGCTGATATCCAGCAATACCACATCAGGGATTTCCCTGACCGCTACGGCCACCAGTTCGGCTTCTGTGCCGGCCTGGGCGCAGATCACAATGTCCGGCGCCTCGCTGAGAAAGAAATGTATCCCCTTGCGGAAGAGCGGCTGCTGGTCCGCTATGATGACCTTTATCTTGCGCGCGCTTTCTTTCAATAGACTTTCCATTGGGTACTTTTGTAACAATCATACAATAAAGGTACGTTAAGAGTAAAATTCCAAATTCCAATGCTCAAATTCCAAACAACTTCGTCAAAATTTGTTATCGCCCAACTGTACGTCATTGCGAGGCCGCCGAAGCGGCCGCGGCAATCTCATTGACAGAGAATAAATTAAATCTCGCTCCTATCAAAGAGCAACCTGTTGATTATCACGTTTAGCGGGTGGCTGCTGCCACGCAGGTCGGCGCGCAGCCCGGCGGTCAGCCGGCGGACGAGGATGAGCAAAACCACGCCGCCCAGCCCCAGCGTCATCTCCAGCGGCTGGCCCAAAAGGGCTGACGAAAACGGGAAGGAGGCAAAGCCGATGATAACGCCCAGCGGGAAAACCAGGCTGGGTGAGCCGCCCAGCCTGAGGCGCTCGTTGAGGTTGCTGCCGCTGCTCTTCCACCTCAGCGCGGTGCGCGCCGCGAATCCGGCCAGCGCAAAGCCCAGAGCGATGAGGAACATGAGCAGGGCGCCGTAAGCCAGGCTGAGTGTGAAAGTGATGCCCACGCTGACCGTGTTGCCGCGTTCGCCGTCGAACTTGCGGAAGGCCGGCCACATCTGTCCGCAAAGCGCAGCGAGCCCGCCCAGTGCATTAATACTGAGTGGGAAGCCCGCCAGGAAGCCGGCCAGCACCGGCAGCACGCCTTTGAGCACGTCGAGCATAAAGCCCAGTATGCCCCAGCCGCGGCCGACATCGTACCACAGCGCGTGGTGCAGGTCGGGCGCCTTGGAGAGGTCAACCCCCCTGACGCGCCCGATGAGTATCATGAAAGGCACGGCGCCCAGGAAGTAGGAGGCAATAATAAAAAGGATATATAAATAGAGCATGTCGGTCGACCAATGTCATTGCGAGGAGCCTGCGAGGAAGCAATCCCCGGGCATTACATCATTAAACGATGGGATTGCTTCACTTCGCTCGCAATGACAGTTGTTAAAGGCTTCTCACTAATGAGTAATAAAATCCTTACCTGGCTACTACGCTGACCTTATAGCCTTTGGCCTCGATATCCTTGATCAGGGCTTTGACGTCCTCGCTTTCCACGTGCAGGGAGAACCCGGCTGGCGTTTCCTCGGCGGGGGGCATGGTGTGGGCTGAGAGGATCTTCAGGTTATGCTTGCCGACTATCTCCATGAGCTCCCGGATGCTCTGGGCTTGGTTGCATTTCTCGATATTCAACCTGGTGCCGGGCTTGCCGATGCCCAGCGCCTGGTTGAGCACTTTGATCATGAAATCGGTGGTTGTCAGCACTCCCACCACCCTGTTTCCCTCCATGACCGGCATGATGCCGACCTTCATATTGAAGCCATGGGCCAGCGCCTGCTCGATGGAGGCCTCGGGGTCGATGGTGACGACCTCTTTCTGCATGACCTCCTTGACCTTCATCTTGGCCAGTATGTAGTTCATCTCCCAGACGCTCAGGCTGGTGGCGGGGGACGGGCCGACGCCGATGATGCGGTCCAGCGTGACCACGCCGACCAGCTTGCCCTTATCAACAACCGGCAGGCGGCGCACCCTGTGGGTCTCCATTATCTTGCGCGCTTCCATGATCGGCGTGTCGCTCGAAGCCGTGATGACGTTCCAGGTCATGATGTCCTTGACTTTCATCTGACGATCCCCCCTTTACAAGCTTTTGTAGCGGGTATTATAACATAAGGAAAAAGCGGCAAAAAAAATTACCGATGCACCGCATCGCGATATCTTCTATACCGTCATTGCGAGGAGCACAGCGACGAAGCAATCTGCAATATCCCCGTCATCGCGAGGAGCGGAGCGACGTGGCGATCTCATTTACGGCGTGGATAGATTGCCGCGCCCTGCGGGCTCGCAATGACTACGCTAATATCAATACCCTCCCGACCTCTGCCTCAGTAGGCGCACTACGACCAGCCCGATAACCAGCAGGCCGCCGGCGATGATAATTGCCAGGATGGCAACGGACATGCCGTCGGACGCTTTGGCGGCGGATTCTTTAACCGTGAAGCTCGTGCTCTGCCCGTCCACGCTGACTGTGTATTTACCGGGTTCCGACTTGCTCACGTTGAAGCTGACTATCTGTGACTTGCCGGCAGCAAGTTTTATGTCCTTTTGCTCCTGGGCCGCATCGTTTATTTTCAGGATGACCGTCTTGGTTGCCTCGCCCGTACCTCCGTTGACAATGCGGACCGATACGCTGACCTGTTCCCCGGCTGCGGCGGTTTCCGGTGAAACCGTCAGGTCCGAGGTGCTGAAAGCCGATAGGGCTGGAGGAGAGGGTGCTGCCGGTGAGGGAGGCGCCTCGGTGACCTTGCCCAGCAGGCCGTAGATGGAGAAATGGCTTAGCTGGGCAGTGACGGTTTTAGCCTGTGTATTCACGGTGGATGTGAGCGGGATCCAGCTTGAGTTTTCCGATTGGGCGAGGTAGAGGCTGGCTTCCGGCACGTCGGAGGGCAGGCCATCCACAGTGTATTTGACTGTTAGCATAGCATCCGGCGTGAAGGTAGTGTTGTCGGGTGTGAAAGCGTAGGCTTCCACCAGTTTTGTACCACCGGGTGCGGCTGGCGGGGACGCAATCTGTATCACGGTGATTTGCTGACCGCCGGCGGGAAGGCTGACAGTGGTATTGTCCGCCAGGTTGATGCTTAGCTTGCCGCCGGCGCTGCTGAGAGTGGTGCCAGTAGTCAGCACGCCGCTACTGGTGATGAAAGACGTGGTTGTTTCCAGTATATCGGCTGATATAGTGACGTTCGCCGAGGCAGAGGTTGTCGATGCAGTCGTAGTTGTGCTTGTTGCAGGGGTGGGGCAGCGTATGGCGAAAGTGGTGAAATGCGCGACCGGCGCCGAGACCTCTTTGAGGGTTGTATTCACCGTTGAAGATAGCTGTTGCCAGGCTGAACCGCTCCAATATGCCAGGTACAGGCCGGACTCACTGGCGCCTGCGGGAAGGGAGGCCGCCTCATACCTTAGCGTCATTGTGGCGGCTGGTGAGAAAGTGGCCCCGGAGGGTATGAAGCTATAAGCGCACACCAGTGTTGAGTTATCCGTGGCAGCGGGTGGGTTCGATTCCACTGCAGCCCCAAGCTGCGACTGTCCCTGCATGTTGATTATAGTGCTGGCGGCAAAGCTGAGCTTCACACGCCCGTCGGAGCTGGCCAGATCTTTGGCCACGGGAAGTACGCCGGCGGAAAGCAAGAGGGTATCCGCCTTACTTATCATCAATGTCTGAATTGAAGTCAGGTTTTCTGACGCTGTATTGGAGTTTACCTGGATGGAAATCGAAATTGTGCAATAGTGCGAAGCGCTGTCGTCTGCACGGACGGTAAAGCTGTAAGTCTGGGCAGCCAGCGGTGTACCGGATATGATACCGGTGCTGCTGTCTAAGGTCAGTCCCGAAGGCAGCGAGCCGCTGATGATAGACCAAGTGTAGGGCAGTGTACCGCCGCCGGCCTGAAGTGTTGCTGAGTAGGGGATTCCTACCGTGCCGGCAGGCAAAGCGCTGGAAGATATGCTGCAGGAACTTGAAGATGGTATTGTATCTGCGCCCACAGGCTGAATAAGCCCGCCTAACAGCGACATGCACACTATGAGAGCTACCGGCAGGCAGGCCATGAGGAGATGCAATTTAAGTAAAAGGCCTTTAAACATATACGCGCCACCTCCG
>CAIMUM010000090.1 GCA_903844685.1 uncultured Dehalococcoidia bacterium | reverse complement strand
CGCCGAGCTGATAGGTCAAGAAGGGCATGTCGCCAATGACCATAGCCTGACTGGAGCCGCGCACCACGGCTTTAGTGTGGTGAATCATATCTTCCATGGTAACGCGCAGGGTGGTCTCATAGCCCAGCACCACCATGCCCAGGGTATCGCCAACCAGTATGAGGGGAACTCCGGCTTCATCGACGATTTTAGCGGTGGAATAATCATAGGCGGTGAGCATGGCGATTTTCTCACCATTCTGCTTCATCTCCTGGATCTTAGCGATCGTAACGCGCATCACAGGCCGCCCATTTTATTTGGCTGCGATCAGGTGGTCCATCCAGTCGTCGACGTTCTTAGTGGCTTTAATATGGTTATCGGCGTCGACGTAGACCAGCCTGGGTTTGACCTGGGAAGCCTCATCGGAGGGGACTTCATGATAGGTTAAAATAATGACTATATCGCCTTTGGAGGCCAGCCTGGCGGCTGCCCCGTTCAAACATATATCGCCCGAACCGGGTTGGCCCTCTATGGCATAAGTTCTGAACCTGGCCCCGTTATTGACGTTCAATATCTCGACCCGCTCGTACGGCAGGATGTCGGCAGCCCTGAGCAGGTCGGTATCGATGGTTATGCTGCCTTCATAATCGATGTTACAGTCCGTCACCCTCGCCCTGTGTATCTTACTTTTGAGCATGGTTCTGGTTGACATCCAATTACTCCTTAATATTACTCAATCTTAATTTGCTTCTATTAGCGGGGTAGGTGATAGAGGAAACCTGCGGCCGGATTAGATTCCAGCTCGCCTTTAAGGTCGATGCCGGATGCCGTGTCCTGCTGCAATAGCTCCCGAATCTCCTCGGCGGTTTCCAATCCGATATGCCCCTTGCTAAGCGCGATGGGGAGCGTTTTGAGGCCCAGCACGCGGTAGACCTCGAGCAGCTCGGGATGTTCCCTGCGCAGGGCATTGATATGTTTCTCAACGGTACGGACATCGCCCCGGGCTATGGGGCCGGTGAGGCAGTCAGGTATGCCGACCCGCTCGATATTGTTGACCGTGCCCTTGAGCAGGGGCAGCAGCGCCTTGACGGCCTCGTCCTGGGGTATGCCGAAAGACTGCCAGAACTCAGCGGCGGTCTTCATGAGGGTTACCAGGTAGTTGGAAAGCGTGACGGCGGCGGCGTGATAAAGCACCTTGTCGCCTGGTTTGAGCGTGATGATGGTGCCCTTCATGGCGGCGGCCATCAGGCGGCCGGCAGCCATGGCCGGCTCATCGCCTTCCAGCGCAAAAGTAGAGCCGGAGATATTGTTGATGGCCTCCTCGATGTTGGCGAAGGTTTGAAGCGGGTGCAGGCAGCAGGTGAAGGCGCCATACTGGTGGGCGGACTCGAGGATCTCGGTGGAATGCACGCCGCTGCAATGGACTACTATCTGGCTTTGATGCCATTTCAGCCCGGAGGCTACATCTTCGATTACGTCGTCGGGGGTGGTGATGAATACGATAGAGGCATGGTCGGCCACATCCTGCGGCTTTTTATAGACGGCGCAGCCCTGAACACGTGAGGCTAACCGCATAGAAGATGAGGGGCTCCTGCTGTAAACGGCGGAAATATGGTAGCCGCAATGGTATAGCTCGCTGGCCAGCGCCGTTCCTGTTACCCCGGCGCCTATAAAACCTATTGTCGGTCTAGGCTGTACCATAGTTCACCTTAAAAGGCCATAAAAATACCTTCTCGGCAAGGGCACGAGAAGGTCATGGTTTACTAACCTGCTATAAACCGTCTCGGTCATCGCTGATCCAAGCGGACTTGTTATTCAGTTTTAGTACTTCTGTCTCACTGCCACTAAGGGTCAATGGACAAATACTATGTTAGGCAATAATTTTAGATTTGTCAATTACCCCGGTAAACGAACGGTCGCTCGACTGATTTTTATACGTAAATATGACAAATTGACGTTTTATAATTTCAGTTTTGGCTGGCAGCGGCCGCAGAAAAAAGCCTTCTTGATGTCGGTATCGATGAGGCTGTTGGAGAAGTGCATGATGCAGTTACCGTCCGGGCAATGTCCCATGCCGAAGATATGCCCAAGCTCGTGGACGGCTTCCTTGAGGGCGCGTTCCGCCAGCAGCCGGGGATCGGCCGGCAGGCCGTAGTTCTCCTGCCGCAGCAGGTTGAGTGAGACGACTGCCACTCCGCCCTCCTCACTGGCCTGCCCGAAAACAAAGTTCAGTCCGTGCGTGTACAGGTTGACGTCCGTGACGCCCAGCACAGGGTTATGCCCGCGGCGGGAGGCTTTGAGCAGATCGATGAAATCATCGGAAAGGTACTGGGCCCTTTTGGGGTTGAACGAGGTGGCGGGGATGGGCAGCGGCTTATTGATCTTAATGGGGCATCCGAACGTATTCTTAAGTCCCTGCTTGAGCTCCTGCAGGAGCTTGCTGTCTATGTCCCCTACAGGTTGAAGATCGATTTCCATGCTTCAGCTAATGTTTAAGCCAGGTCAATATCTCGGCCAGCACGTATTTCTGGTTGTTCCTGGTAAGCTCGGCCACACGGATGTTCTGGTTCTCCCGGATGGAATCGGCCAGGGGATGTGGCCTCAGGGTGATGGTGCCGAGGACCTTTTTGGTACTGGCCAGGGCATCCTGGACAGCTTTGATGAAGCGCGGGGAGAAAAGCTCCATCTTGCCTATCTCGTCGATGACAACCACGTTATGGTGCTCAATGGCATCGTAGATGGCTTCGACGCCGGTCCCATCCAATGCGCTGATATCGATACCGTATTTACCGACCCTGAAGGGGCTATCAATGGTGATGTGGGCGAAGATGGCTTCCTTACCGCTCAGGGTGACGATGCTGAAGCCCTCCCTTATGCCCACGCTTCTGATTTCCTGCGTGAAGAATCCACCGGCATCGCATTGCGATTGAGTAATAGCCTGCCGGATTATGCTGGTTTTACCCGTACCGGGCATACCGGTAAGCAGATAAGCTTGCCCCATCAGCTTTTTTCGCTGGATTCAGGTTTCTTTTTCCTGACTGAGCTCTTCTTGGGCTCCGCGGTCTTGGTTTCAGCCGGCGCCGTCTCGGCCTTCACGGCCTTCTTCTTAACAGGAGCTTTTTTAGCTTTCTCAGTTTTTTCTACTTTCTCGGCCTTTTCTACCTTTTCGACTTTTTCGGGTTTGGCGGCTACCGCCAGCTTTTTAGCCGGTGCGGCCTTCTCTTTAACCGCCTTATGGACGGGCTTGGCCTTTTTTTGTTTCAGGATATCGGCCAGTGCTTTGACCGGCTTGGGCAATTCCTTCTCTTTTTTGGGGGCCGCTTTGAAGACGGGTTTTGCCGCTCCACCGGAGGCGACCAGCAAGGCCTTTCTTCTTTCCTCCGACCTCTTCCTCTTATGACGGTGTTTAAGGATTGCCATTTTTTTTCTTTTATTCATTCTGCACTACCTTGATATCGTTCCTTTATATTTATTTCTACGTGTATTATCGCTAAATGAACGGAGGATTTCAAATTTGGCAGGTTCATAGCCCGTAGCGGTCACCCACCTTTTTAGAGAGAATCTTCAACAGGAAAAGCGCTTCGTCGGCCTTTCCGGGGGTTAGCGAGGCCAGACCGCAGGTGGGGGTTATCAGGCTGCTGGCCGCTATCTCCTCTATGGTCAGGCCGTCTACGGCAAACCGCGCTATGGCTGCATTGAACCTGTCGTAAAGGCTTGACTGTGTTTCCTTAACGAGTATATCTGCATCGTTGGGAACGATGCCCCAGGCAATGGAGCCCCCGCCCTTGATAAAGGAAACTACCTCGGAGCGGTAGCACAGCAGGGAATCCAGGTAGTTGTAGGCGTCGAAACTGAGGACGTCTATGGGCAGCTTAAGCAGCAGCGGCCAGTCTGTCCCGCCGCAGCAGTGGACTCCTTTCAGCCCCTGAATGCCGGATAATACCTCGGCGATGGATGAGAAGACCTGTTCGTTGCTGAGCGACACGAAGGCCGACCCGAGCGAGGCCAGGTAGGGCTCGTCGACAAATATTAAGGTCTGCCTTGCCGCCTTGCTGAGGAACTTCTCCATCCAGGCGGCTTTCAGCTTCAGGAACTTGACCACCGCCTCGGACAGTATCTCATCGTAAATAATGCCGCGGCCTGAGCTGTCGGTGACGCACAGCCCCCAGCTTATCGGCCCGGTTATCTGTCCCTTCACGAATGCATGCTCCCATCCGTGCGATGCGGCGCAGTATAGCCCTGCGGCGTATTCGCGGGTTATGCCATATTTATCGCTGTTGCCACCGGCGGCATCGCTGAAAACCTGTTCGAGCAATTGATCGAAATTGAAGCCCGGGACCACAGTTATCTTCTGGCCGTCAATGGTTATGCTCGGGAAGCCCTCGCTATACTGTATATACATATTTTCCAGGTTGGAGCGCATGGGCAACTGGGGCCAGGCCGGGATGTTTTGCAGGAAGTTCTCTATCCTGGCGCAGCCGGTATCGGCGTCAGCATATGGCACACTGCCGATCATGGTCGCCATGCAATTGAATTTCGTCTTGCTCATGGTAAAAAGCTATTTGATGTATTTGCCTATTATTATATTCAGGTCTTTTTTAACTTTGTCCGGTATGAGCTCGGGGGCGGTAATTATGGCATTTTCCAGGGCATGGCCGCAAGGGCACTCCCTTTTGGCGGGAAGATTGACGATGGCATGCTTCAAGGCTTTCTTGGCCGTCTTGAGGGTCTTCATTAAGTTGGAGATCACCATCTCGGCCGAAACGGTCTCGCTTACCTCGTTCCAACAGTCGTAGTCCGTGACGATGGCCATCATGCCGTAGCAGATCTCGGCCTCGCGGGCCAGCTTGGCCTCGGGCAGGGCGGTCATAAGGATGACATCAGCGCCCCACGAACGGTAAAGCTCTGACTCGGCACGGGTCGAGAACTGGGGCCCTTCCATAACGATACAGGTGCCGCCGTCGTGCACGCGCGCCCCGGTCTTGTGCGCTGCATCGTAGAGGACGTCGACCAGGTCGGGACAATATGGATCGGCGAAGGCGATGTGGCCGACGATGCCGTTGCCGAAGAAGGTGTTGGGACGAAGCGTAGTGCGGTCTATTATCTGGTCGGGTATTACGATATCGGTGGGCCTGATCTTCTCCTTGAGGCTGCCTACCGTCGATATAGCGATTATATATTCCACGCCCAACGATTTGAATGCGTAAATGTTGGCTTTTGAAGGCAGTTCGGTCGGCATGATGCGGTGCCCTACGCCGTGGCGCGGCAGGAAGGCAACGTTGACACCCTCGAGATGCCCCAGCGTAAAGGCATCGCTGGGATCGCCGAAGGGGGTCTTGACCCTGACTTTCCTGACTTTGGTCATGCCTTCCAGTTGGTAAAGGCCGCTGCCGCCGATGATGCCTACCTTTGCTTCCTGCATTGACGAGCCTCCTGTAATATAGATTGGATAGAAGTTTTGAAGGGCGGTCTGATTATACCCTTTTCAGTGACGATGGCTGCTATATATTTTGCCGGCGTCACGTCGAATGACGGGTTGGCCGCGTGTACGCCCCGTGGCGCTATGTCTACTCCCTGTAGCTTGAGCACCTCCTGAGGACTGCGCTGCTCAATGGGGATGAAGTCGCCCGATTTGAGCGAGACGTCAATGCTGCTGGTGGGGGCGGCGATATAGAAGGGGACATGATTCTCTTTAGCCAGAACAGCCAGCGAATAGGTCCCGATCTTGTTGGCCGTATCCCCGTTGGCGGCGATACGGTCGGCGCCCACCATGACGCAATCGATTTTGCCTTGGTTAAGAAAATATCCGGCCATATTGTCAGTGATGAGCGTGAAGGGTATGTGCAGCCGGGAAAGTTCCCAGGCGGTTAAACGTGAGCCCTGCAGCAGGGGGCGCGTTTCGTCGGCGTAGACAGAGATGCTCTTGCCCTGTTCGGCGGCTGCCTTGATCATCCCCAGGGCCGTACCGTAGCGGACCCCGGTGGCAAGCTGCCCGGTGTTGCAGTGTGTGAGCACCGTGAAACCATCTTCAATTAATGCGGCGCCGTGTTTGCTGAGGGCGGCCATGGCACGGTCTTCCTGCCGGTGCACGGTGACCGCCGTTTTAAGCAGGGCCTCCCGCATAGCTGGTACGGTGTTTTTGCTTTTGACGGCCTGCCTCATGCGGTCTATGGCGTAAAAGAGGTTGACGGCGGTAGGCCTGGCGGCTGCGAATTGCTTAAATATAAGGTCGAGTTGTTTAATATATGAGGCTTTATCGGCGGCTTTGATCTCCAGGCCTGCCAGCGCGATGCCGTAGGCTGTGGCTATGCCGATGGCCGGTGCGCCGCGCACTTTGAGCTGTTTGATGGCGATGATGACCTGCCTGTAATCGGATGTGTCCAGGTATTGCTCTTTGTGTGGCAGTTCGGTCTGGTTCAGGAGCTTTAGCCGGCCGCCCAGCCATTCGATGGGCCTCACAACGGCTTGCCCCAGTCTGCATACTTTATATAAGCCATATTAAAAAATAAAGGACAGCTTTGTTTAAAGCTGTCCTTTATTATAACGTATTTAGCTGAAATTGCTCAGGCCTTCCTGGACTTCCTCCTGTACCTGAGTATGAGCCAGACTACCACCAGTATGATTATCCAGACCGGTGAGAAGACCAGTAGCCAGATCAGTATTGAGAGCAGGGCCTTGCCGAAGGTGATAAGTCCATCAACTGCGGATTTAAAGATACCCGTGATATCCCAGGTGCTTTCGCCGATAGGTGTGCTCTTTATTAAAGTAATTGATATGAGAGACATGTCCGAAGTGCGGTCTAGGTACTGGATGCGCCCTTGGAGGCTCTCAATGGTTCCCCTGACAGTGGTCAGCTCCTGTTGCACTGCCAGTATGTCTTTGACATTATCAGCCTTCTTCAAAATATCCAGGTACTGAGCTTCAGCGGCCTGCTGGTTCTTGAGCTGGGCCTGGAGGTCGGTGTACTGCTCGGTCACATCCTGGCTGTTGGTGTTTTCGCTCACGACCTTGATGGCCATAGCATTGAGCTTCTGCAGGACTTCGTCGAATTTATCGGCAGGCACTCTCAGTGAGATATCGCCGCCCTGGCTGCCGGTAACGGGGACAATGACGGACTTATCGTACACCTGGTTCTGGTCGCCGTTGTAACGGTTGGACGAGACCACATAGCCATTATACTGGACGGCCAGCGTGGCGATGGAGTCCAGAGTCTTGTCGATATCGGCTACCTCTAGAGAGGCCGACCCGGTGCGCACGATTTTACGGTCGGGAGCCTGGTCCGTGCCGTTGACGATCGCAACGGAGCCGTACGAGCCGCCCGCACTATAGTCCTGTGTCATGGATGGTGGAGCAGGCACTGGTGCCATGGTCGCGACCGTTGCCGGGGCAGAAGAATATTTTGCAGGCTGATTGATTGAAGAAGATTGCAGGAACGAACAGCCGCCCAGGGCCAGGACTGATAAAATCACGAGGATAAAGGCTGCCCGCTTGAGTTTGCTTTTATGCACTATCTACCTCCCTGAATATAATCAAAATTGGGGTGCTGACTATGTCGCTGTCCTAGCGCCCGTTTTTATTGTAGCTGCGGTTTGTGGTGTCCTGCTGTTGGGTGGAATTATCCGGATTAGTATTGGTAACCGATGTGGTGGACGTCTGGGTCTGAGTGGACGTTTGAGTCGAAGTTTGCACCGGGGCTTGCAGGGAGGTTATGCGAGCACGCGCCTTCTTAGTGTGCTCAATGGCGTCGTTAAGGCTCGTTTTTACCGAGTCGGGCGCCTTATCAAGCGCATTTTGAAGTATGCTAAGGCTTTTGTCCGTAGAGGCGTCGATATTGGTCTGGGCCTTATTAATGTCACTAAGGTTTTGTGCGAAGGTCGCTGAACGTTTGGAGCCTGCCTGCGCCCCCTTGTTACCGGCTCCTGCAGCCGCGGGTGGCGTGGCATTTTCGGTCGTGGCATTTTCCGCTGGATTAAAGGGTACGGGCGTTGGAGGCGGTAGCGGCGTGACTGAAGATGTGTTCTCTGAGCCCCCCGAAATTGCTGAAGATGTGGGTGGAGGAAGGATGGGAGTAGGAGTGGGCGTGGGGTTCGTGGAGGGAGGTGCAGATGGCACGGCGGGTATGTTATTGATATTGGGGAGTAGTACTGAAGGTGTGGTGGGTGCTGAGCTGGGAAGAGCGCCGGAGGAAGCCAGAGCGGCCTCGTATTTGGCTAGCAGGGCGTCGGCCTGATCGAGCTGGTAGTTTAACTTGGCTGTCGTAGCCACCACCTGCTCCGTTTTGCCTTGATCGGCCATGACTGCGATTTCCTGTGCTCTTGTTTCGGTGAGCTGGGCATAAAGCTCAGCCTTCGCTACATCTGACGTCGTCAGGGTAAGCTGTGCCTGTTCGACCGCCATTTTAACGGTATATAGCGGTTCGTCCGGCATAGCCTGCGAGGAAGCGGCAGCCGTTCCACTGGAGGCGATTACGAAGACCAGAAGGGCGGCCAGGGAGAAGGCCAGGTTGCGCCTCAGGTTGGAGGAGCTGACCTTTTCTTCTTCCGGTTCAGAGGCAGAGTAATATTGTACATTCTGCATCCTGACGCGAGCCCAGTATTTAAATTCGGGCCTGGGCTGCACAGGGAATGCTTTGCGCTTGATATCGAAGGCTGTGCG
>CAIMUM010000089.1 GCA_903844685.1 uncultured Dehalococcoidia bacterium | reverse complement strand
GGCTGTTTATTTCAATAAGGGGCAGGCGCTGGACGCCATGAAGAAGTCTGACCAGGCCATTCAATGTTATGACCAGGCGATCCAGCTCGACCCGAATTTTGCCGATGCCTGGAACAACAGGGGCATGTCTTACCTTGATAAGAATCTGCCTGACAAGGCGTTGGAAAACCTGGATAAAGCCATTTCGATAAATGGTAATGTTGCCAGTTATTGGGCCAACAAAGGATTAGTCTACGCGGGGCAGGAGAAATTTCAGGAAGCGATACCGTGTTATACCAAGGCAGCGTCGCTAAGTTCAGACAACGCAGATATCTGGGACAGGCTGGCCTATGCCCAGATGAAGTGCAAGCTCTACGACGATGTATTGAAATCAACCGACAAGTCGATCTCGCTGAATCCCTCGGGGGCTTTTGCCTGGGGATATAAAGCCAAGGCATTGCATGAACTGAAAAGGTACGATGAGGCCATTATCGCCTTCGATAAGGCTCTGGCGCTGGATGTCAACAACCCGGCTTTGTGGTACAGCAAGGGACTGACGTTGGAAACGCTTAAGCGCGATGCTGAGGCCAAAAAGTGCTACGACAAGGCCAGAGCACTGGGCTACCAGTTTTAATTTCAGGTTAAGCGCGGCCATTGCATCATTACTTTTTTACGTAGGGGCGTAGCTTTAGCTGCGCCCGAAAGAACGGACAGGTCTAAAGACCCGTCCCTACATTTTTCTGGTATGATACCCTGAAAGTACTGGAGGTTATATGAGCAATAATGGCGCTGCAGGGCAGCGCAATAACAGCGAAAAATCCCAGCCTTCGGTCTTACCTGACCTCGAAGAAAACGGCAGCAGGAAGAAGCCGGATATCGAGATAAGGGAGATGGGAGTTGATGACATACCTGCTGTTTTTCATCTGGGGGAGCAGGTCTTCACCGCGGACAAGACGCCTACCCTCTATCGCACCTGGGACGAATTCGAGGTCATCTCGATATTCAACGAGGACACGGAATATTGCCTGGTGGCTGAGGTGGAGGGGCAGATAATCGGCTTCGCCATGGGCAACGTGGTAACCAAGAAAAAATCTGCCTGGAAGTATGGTTACCTTGTCTGGCTGGTGGTGTCGCCGGAGTTTCAGAGGCTGGGCGTGGCCAGTCGGCTTTTCCATAAGTTTGAGGACAAGATGGTCGAAGCCGGGGTACGCATCTTCATGATAGATACGGAGGCTGATAACCTGCCGGCTTTACATTTCTTCCGTGCCAGGGGTTTCGGCAGCCCGCAACAGCATATTTATATGACCTATAACCCGGCCGCCACGGAGCAGCAAAAGGAAAAGAAGCGCAACTTGAGAGGTAAGAAGAATGGCAGTAAGTACAGGCGCGGCAGCTGAGATTAGGCCGGACCGGTTGAAGAAAATCTTGCAGGACCTGGTGGATATTTACAGTCCTTCGGGCAAGGAGGAAGAGGTACTGCAATTCACCGAGGGATACCTGAAAGCGGCCGGCCTGAATGTGAAACGGCAGATGGTGGACGAGAACCGCTACAACATCGTGGTGCTGCCCCCCAAAACCGATGAGGTTGACCTGTGCTTTGTTGGTCACCTGGATACGGTGACGGCGCATGACCTGGATGATTTCGGCTTCTATGAGGAGGATGGCAAGGCCAGCGGCCTGGGCACCTCTGATATGAAGGCCGGCTGCGCCGCTATGATAGAGGCTTTTAACGTGCTGGCCGAGAGAAAAGGCAAATTCCCGTCCGTGGGCATGGCATTGGTGGTAGGCGAGGAGGAGGAGAGCGACGGGGCCAAAACGCTGGTGAGGGAATACCGCTTCCCCTGGGCCGTGGTAGCTGAACCGACCAACATGATTCCCTGCCTCGGTCATTACGGCTACCTCGAAGTGCTGCTGAGGACCCGTGGCAAAAAAGCACACTCCTCCATGCCGGAACTGGGACAGAATGCTATCGAGAATATGCTCAAGCTGCTGCTGCAGGTGACCGGCTATGCGACCTCAGTATCCAGCGGGCTGGTTTACAATATCAGGCAGCTTTCAGGTTTCCCAGGCGGGTTCGTTGTCCCTGATACCTGCGAGGCCTGGCTTGACCTGCACCTGCCACCCGATTCCCGCATGGATGTGCTCAAGGCAGACCTGGAACACCTCGTTGAGGATGCCAGCAAGGTTATTACTGCCCTCGACGCTTATATCAGGTTTGAAAACACCCACCCGGGTTACCGTATCTCCCAGGAGAGACCGCTGGTGCGCAAATTGCGCGAGGTGTGTAAAGGCATGAAGATCGCCTGGGAGACGCAGGATTTCCGCAGCCATTCCGATGGCAATGTACTGTGGGGAGCGGGTGTGGACCCCATCATCTTCGGACCCGGGCGGCTGGAGACCGCGCATACGCCCGAGGAATCAGTGAATTTCAACCAGGTGGTCCAGGCGGCACAGCTTTACCTGAATTTCGCGCTGGCTATTTAAGAACAGTGGTGTGATAAAAGTCATTACCCGCGTCGCAAGCGGCTGCTAATATAGCTGAAAATAGTGTGAGGGAGGAATACAAAAATGTCCAAATCAGAAGACGGGTTAAAAGCGGCTTTCGCAGGGGAATCGCAGGCCAACCGCAGGTACCTGGCCTTTGCCGAGGCCGCTGACAGGGAAGGCTATGCACAGTCCGCTAAGATGTTCCGCGCTGCCGCGGAAGCGGAGACCGTGCATGCGCTTAATCACCTCAGGGCACTCAAAGCCGTTAAGTCCACCAAAGAGAATTTGCAGGAGGCCATCGACGGCGAAACGCATGAGTATACCAAAATGTACCCGTCTATGATCGAGGATGCCAAAGCTGAAGGCAACAACGATGCGCTCAGGACTTTCAAGTGGGCCAACGCCATTGAGGAAGTGCACGCCAAATTGTACAAGGGGCTACTGGATGGCCTGGGCAAAAGCCAGGAAACCTACCCTTATTACGTGTGCCCGGTATGCGGTTATACTCACGAAAAGGAAGCCCCCGATGTTTGCCCGGTCTGCGGTACCAGGGGCAAATTATTTAAACGTATAGATTAGTTGTGCCCGGTATGACATCCATGCTATCCAAGACTAATTTTTTGCGCGGTCTGCAGTGCTACAAGTACCTGTGGACCATGGTGCACGAACCTAAAAGCATCCCGCCGCCCGATGCTGTTACGCAGTTTACCTTCGACCAGGGGCACGAGGTGGGGGAGCTGGCTAAAAAGCTTTTCCCCCTGGGCATCGATATTCCCACCGGAGATTTCTCCGCCAATATCAGGATTACGCGGGAAAATATGCTTGCGGGGCGTCCTCTCTTCGAAGCAGGGATACTGGCCGGCAACATTTTTTGCCGGCCGGATATATTGAATCCTGTTGGCGCCGGCGAATGGGATATCATCGAGGTCAAGAGTTCCACCGGCGTCAAGGATATAAACATCTGGGATGTAGCCTTCCAGCGCCTGTGCTGCGAAAGCCTGGGTATGAAGATACGCACCTGCAATGTAGCCCGTATCAACAATCAATATGTGCGGCAGGGAGAGATAGATCCGCAGCAGCTTTTTATCGTTGAGGATATCACCGAGCGGGTTAACGAATATAGCGAAGGTCTATCCGGGCGGGTCGACAAGATAGCCGACGTAATGAGCCGGCAGCAGTGCCCGGAGTTGGGGATAGGGCCGTATTGCAGCGATCCCTACCCGTGCCCGTTGCAGCCGGTATGCTGGGAATCCCTGCCCGAGCACAGCATCTTTGACCTGTACTATGGTGGTAAGAAATGCTTTGAACTCTTTGAGAGTGGCGTGACCGGCATTGCGGATATCCCTGCGGACTATGAGCTTAACGGCAAACAGCAGATACAGGTCGACTGCGTCTCGGGTGGGCGGGAGCACGTTGACCGGCAGGAGATCCGGTCTTTTCTCGATTCGTTGCGGTACCCCATATATTACCTCGATTTTGAAACTTTCGGGTCAGCCGTGCCTTTGCTTGACGGCACTAGGCCTTACCAATCCATACCTTTCCAGTTCTCAGTGCATATAGTTCCGGACAGCGGGCAGGAGGTGGCGCATTTCAGCTATCTGGCAGACGGAACGGGCGACCCGCGTCCGGCGCTGGCCGCCAGGCTGCGGGAGGTGCTGGGTGATAGCGGCAGCATCGTAGCCTATTCGGCTATTATTGAGAAGAACGTGCTCAGAGATTTAGCCGGGGCGTTGCCCGGATACCAGGATTGGGTTGATGGATTGCAGGACAGGATGGTGGACCTGTTAAAGCCCTTCAGCAATTTTCATTACTATCATCCTGAGCAGAAAGGCAGCGCATCGCTCAAGAACGTGATGCCGGCGCTCACCGGCATAAGCTATGAAGGTTTAACTATCAATGACGGGCGCATGGCCGCCGCGGCCTATATGTCTTCCACTTATGGCGATGTAACGGAGGAAGAAAGGAAGACCATCCGGCAGTCATTGGAAGAGTACTGCGGGCAGGATACGGGCGGGATGGTAGAGATAATCAACAGGCTTATCGCTATCGCCGGATAGGCCTGAGGCTTAAACAGTTGTGAGAGTATCGATGGGCAATTCGGGCACATCATCATGCAGCGTCAGGAAGAGCTCGATGGAATAATCTACATCTTTGATGGGGTCATGCATTGTGAATCCGCCGAAATCCGGCGCCATACCAACCACCTGGCGATAGCAGTTCACCACCTTCTCCATGATAAACTGGTCGCCCGTCTTCATAAAAAGTCCCAGGTAGTAAAAGCCCATGTAGTGCCAGGGTGGAAAAACATTCGGATTTAATTTAATCGCCCGGTTGAAAATCCGGAAGGCTTCCTGCATTTTATTGAGGTTGAAAAGACAAATCCCCTTGTTGGTCAGCGCCATTACATTATCCGGTTGCAGCTCCAGCGCCTTATTGTAACAGCCTATAGCCTCGGCATCCTCTTCCAGCTTGAAATGGCACAATCCCTTCTTGAAGATGTCATCGAAGGTCACCTGCTGCCGGTACTCATCCAGCAGGGCTATGCAGTGCTCAAGCGCCTCCAGGTATTCCTCCTTCTCGAAATGGCTGTCTATTTCCTGGCGAAGTTCCTCGATTTGCATATTGTGTTCCCTGTATTATGAACAATTAACCATATCATAATACGGGTAACACTCCAAATAAAAAGCGGTTTTACTTCGGGCCTTTCTTAACTTTGGGGGGCAGTGATGCGGCGTAGGCGTGGGCACGCTTCAGCCACTCCTCAAATAATTTCGCATCAGCATAGATTGATGAGGGCACAACGATATATTCTTTCATAATGCGGCCTTTGAGAGGTTCGAAGGGTTTGGCACCGGGGTATTTTTTCAGTATCTCGCCGCGGTCTTTTTCTGGCAGGCGGATGAACAGGTTATCTTCATGCACCCCGGCGAACATATTGCGGTTTATCCAGAATACCGGCGAACCGAACATCGGCCTTTTGTCGCAGATGAAGCGTATCAAGGCGGCATCCAGCACTTTGGCCAGTTCAGGCGAGCTCTTCTTCCACTTGTGTTCCATCGTTACTACCCCCGCGCCAATTAATGTACCTGTCGTTTCTGTTTCATGCCGTCTGGCGTTTCCTCTGCAGGGAGTCGCAGGCCGATTCGGCCTCGGTTATGATCCTGTCCATCAGTTCCTGCACGCCCGGCAGGTCATCTATCCCTCCGCAATCCTGCCCGGCGAAGAGGATACCTTCATTCACATCCCCATCGTTGATGGCCTTGAGGTGCCTTCTCATGCCCACCGCCTGGCGGGCCTGTGACCAGATCGGCGAGCCCTCCTCGGCCCGCCACATCTGCAGGCTCAGGCCGAGGAACTGCCAGAACGAGAGTTTGAGCATCCTGCGTATCTCGCCGGCGCCACGCAGTGCCTCGGAGAATTGTATGCCGCCCTTCATCATCTTCTCCGCTGCCTTGGTTCTCAGTACGCGGCCCGGCATACCATCGAAGGCGTTGCTATACAGGGTGTCCTGTTCGGTGGCCTGCAGGCACAGTTGTTTGAAGTTATTGTGCACCATGCTTTCGCGGGTAAGTGAGAACCTGGTTCCCATGGAGATCCCGTCTGCCCCCAGGGCCAGTGCTGCCGCCAGTCCGCGGCCGTTGAAGAAACCGCCGGCGGCGATCAAGGGTACTTTGACCTGGCTGGCCACCATCGGGAGGAGTACCAGCGAAGTGGCTATGGTGCCATGGCCGGCGGCCTCGTGCCCTGTGACGATCACCGCGTCGCAGCCTAATTGCTCGGCGCGTACCGCGTGCCTGACCGTTGCCGTCGTGCCCAGCACCTTGCCGCCGTAGCGGTGTACGCGGTCGATGAACCAAGGTTTGCCCAGGGCATAGTTGACTATCTGTACCTTTTCTTCAAGGGCAACCTCTACGTTCTCCTTTGCTCCCGGCAGGGCCAGGGCCTGGTTGACCCCGAACGGCCTGTCCGTACGCCGCCTTATCTCCCGGATATTCTCCCTTGTCTCGCCGGGTGAGAAGCGGGCCGTGGCCAGCATACCCAGCCCTCCGGCGTCGCATACCGCCGCTACCAGTCCCGGCTCCGTTATCCAGTTCATCCCGGCGAGCATTATCGGGTGCTTTATGCCGAAGAGTTCCGTCATCCTGGTCCTGAACATATTGCCATCCTCCTTATTAACTGCCAGAGCAAATGGTGCGAAAAGCGCGCTAAAGCCCTCTGAGTTTTTCAGGCTGCATTATGTTACCATAGTGCGGCGGCAATTATTAGAAGCGGGCCTGTGTGATCAATAGATTGTTTCCGCAGGTCACGTCATAAGGAGGATACTCAATGTGGGACGCGTCAAAATGTGACCTTTGTGGTGATTGCCTGACCAGGTGCCTCTATGTAAATTACGATAAAAAGCGGGCCGCCTCCGAGATGCAGGCGTTGATGGATGGCAAAGAGGCGGGCATCTTGAGCAAATGCGTTACCTGCTGCGCCTGCCGGGAATATTGCCCTACCGCTGCAGACCCCTTTGACCTCATCCTCAAAATGCTGGAGAAAACCAAATCTTATCCAATCAGCGCCGAGGGCGTTAATATGTTCGGCCTGGCGCCGACCATCCCTAGTGAGGTCATCAAAGGCGACCAGGGTAAGCCGGTTCTCTCCCTTTGCGTGATGCAGTTACCGGAAGGGACCATCGGCGGGCAAATGTTCGACGGGATGACCATTGCTAAAGGCGGCGACTTTTTCTGTTATATCGGCTACGTCCATGCCGGACTCGAGAGCCCGGTCGCCCGGGGCGCCCAGAAATTCGTCGATAACATAGCCGCCCTGGGCAAAGAGGTTGTCTTCCTGCATGACGACTGCTATGCCATGGTTGAAGCCAAGGTGAAGGATTATGGCATAAAGGCGCCTTTTAAGTACATGCACCTGCTGGAATATATGCGCAACTACCTGAGGGACAACCGCAGCAAGATCACCAGGCTCGGGATCAAGGTGGCATACCAGCGTCCCTGTGCCTCAAGGTACACGCCGGAGAAGGATGTCTTTGTAGACGAGATCTTTGAGCTGATCGGCGCCGAGCGGCCGGCGCGTAAGTACGAGAGAGAAAACGCACTCTGCTGCACGGGCGCCTTCGTGAGGGTATATCCCCAACTGGCAGCCGGGGTGCAGGCCAAAAACGTGGACGACGCACTGCAGAGCGGCGCCGATGCGCTGGTAACGCTTTGTCCCATGTGCGACAGGGTGCTCCGGCGTCCCGCCGCGGAGCGCGGCCTGCGTAAAATCTATATTACCGACCTCTGCCGCATGGCGCTCGGAGAGAAAGCATTTCCTGCTTAGTTATGCGTGCATGGGATCAAATATCGGCATCTACGGATGTAAAAACCGTGACAGGATGCTCTCCGTCGCAAACCGTGGCAGAAACCGCGGCAACATGATTGCCATCTTCAGGCGGGTTGGAAACAGGTATTCTTTGCTCTCTGATTTCAAGGCCTTTAAGATGTGCCTGGCAGCTTCATCCAAGCTCATGGTAAACGAAGCGGGAATTCCGGGTTGCTTATTTCTCTCCGTAACCACAAACCCGGGACAGATCGTCAGCACCCTGATATTGTACTGCTTCAATTCAATCCTGGCGGTGTCCAGAAAAATGCGGCAGGCTGCTTTAGCGGCTGAATATTGCCCCTGTGTGGGAAGCCCCAGGAATCCAGCCAGTGAGTTGGTATTGGCAATGACCCCTCCCGAATCCTGGGTTTTCATTTGCTGTACAAGCGGACAGAAGAAATTGATCATCGTGTCATAATTCACACGCATATTCTGCTTGATATCACCGGGAGAGGCGTTGGCGATGCTTAGGGAAGGCCCGGCGCCGATATTCAGCAATGCGATGTCGATGCGGCCAAACCGCAGGACCGCCTGCTGAACTATGCTGGCTGCCTGTTCAGCATCCATCGCGTCTCCGGCGATTGCCAGTGCTTCGCTGCCGTTATTTTGAATAGTTTCCGCTACGTCCGACAATAATTCTTTGCGGCGGGCCGTTATAACAATGCGGTTATGCCCGTGGCTTAGTGCCAGCGCGACTGCTTTACCTATACCGGATGAAGCGCCGGTGATCAATATGACCTTATCTTTCAAATCCATTTTAGATTCCACGCTCTTCCAATATGGCTTTGTTAGCGGCAACCTTATCCGGCGTGAGATCGTATAATTTCCAGAATAGGAGCGTAGCTATGAGTACAACAACAGCCGGGACCATAGCGGCATGTATGCGGATGCCGAAAATCGCCAGCTCGGGAGTCGGGCTCATGGCCATTAACTTCGCCAGGCTGGGAGCGCCCGATACAAAGCCCGTTGCGGTATGCACGATGGCAAAGATGGCCGCCACGCTTGTCTGCCCCAGTTTAAACATGAAAGACTGATATCCAAGGTAAACCCCAGGGTCCCTTCGCCCTGTTTTTACCGCTACATCGTCCAGTACATCGCCCATGGTGGGAGGGTCCATGAACCATTGACCACCAAGTGAAATCCCAAATAAGACCAGGCTGATAATCCACCCGGTAAGACTGTTAACAAATATCATCGGCAAGAATGTGAGCACCATAAAGAATCCACCCACTAAACTGACCATTCTGTTGTTGTTCACCCTCTTGGAAACGATCATCCATATTGGAACGAAGATCAGCGCTCCTACCAGCATGCTTCCCATAAGGAATGAAATTGTAGATGCCGTTGCGTCCAATATGTAAGTTGTTATATAGAAGGCGCTCATCTGCAGCATACCAACGGCCATCTGGTAGCCGAAGAATAATAAAACTTTACCCACGAACCGTTTGTTTGAGAGTACAATTTTAGCAGTCGCAAAAAAGCCTAAGCTTTTCTCTCCAGCCATTGTCTCTCTTCTGCGCCGGTAAAGTTCCCTGACTTGCCTGGATTCGAACGTACCCGGAAGCATAAACAAAAACAGTACTAAACCAATTACCACTGTTGCCCAGGCGGAATTGCGATAAGTGATCGCAACACCTGTAGTAATGAACATCGGTGGAATGATTGCCGCCATCACGAGTCCGATAATGCCGAGAATGGTGCCGAATGCCTGAACCGTTCTTCGCTCGTTCAATCCTCGAAACTTCTCGGGGAACAAGCTTGTGACGTTTACATCAAATAACGTTGCAAAAAGATCGTACACGCAGAGAGAAATGGTGTACCATGCAAATATCTCCCACTGGTGTGCCACCGGATCCAATCCCGTCGGTCCCAAAAAAATAGCCAGATAGCTGAACAGCCACAAAATGCCGCCGATGACGATGAATGGCATTCTACGAAAGCCCGTCTTTTTTTCCCAGGGGAAAAAAACGTGTTCCATCAGGTAGCCGGTGAGAGGATCGTTGATGGCATTCCACACTTGGTAGATGATGAATGCCAAAGCAGCCAGTTTCACATCCAGGCCTATAACGGCCTCGTAATAAAAGAAAACGGTGAAGCCGAATGCTGCGGTTATCCACTGGCTGAACAACTCCCTGCCACCATAGCTGGCCATGATCAATTTAGGATATTCGTAGACTTCCCCGGGACCTTTTTCCTTATTCATAATGGCCTCTCATTTAATCCTGCCTCACGCAAATATTCACATGATTATAAGAAAACCATTCAATATTTTCAAACTTCCTGGTTGAGATTCTCTATTTGTTCACATATACTATACCGGTTCAGGTTGTGTGACGCTGCTGGAGAGATAGGCGGCCATCTTCCGCCGTTTTTTCCTTACCGGCTTCAAATTTATTTTGTGTAAGGAGTAGACATGGATCAAAAACTATCGCTAAGCTTCAAATTCCGTTACGGCCTGGCCGATCTGGGCTTTGCTGTGATCACATCAGCCATGCAGTTCTTCCTGCTTTTCTACTACACGGACGTGGCCGGCATAAACCCCGCTTTAGCCGGTATGGCCCTGATGGTCGGCAAGCTGACCTGGGACGCAGTGAAGGACGCCCTGATCGGATATCTTTCTGACCGGACACGATCACGGTTTGGGCGCAGGCGAGTGTACATGATCTTCGGCGCACTGCCTATGGGAATCGCCATGTGGATTCTTTTTTCGCTGCCCACGGGGATGAGCGGGGCGGCTGCCTTCATTGCGGTTCTGCTCAGCTTCTGGCTGGTGGATACCTGCCTGGGGGTGAATTCCACCCCGTACTACGCATTAACACCTGAATTGACTCGCGACTACAACGAGCGCGCCAGCCTGACATCGATCCGTATGGTATACAGCGTTATCGGCTATATCCTCGGTGCAGTGTTGACTACAGTTCTGGCCGGAGTCTTCAAAGGAGCAGGGCTGAACCTGCAGCAGGCGTGGAGCGCCACCGGCGCGATCTTTGGAGTCGTCGCCATAATCACTACTCTGGTTACTGCTCTAACAATCAAGGAACGGCCCGAGCTGGCTGGGGAACCTTCCAAGTTACCGGCGGGCAAAGCAATAGTGACCTCTTTCAAAAACCGGCCGTTTGTGATCCTGATGATAGCCTTCATTTTGAGCAGTTTCAGTTTTACCGTCCTGACTGCACTGGTTCCATACTTCATCCAATATCAGTTGAATATGCCCGATCAAATTCCGATTGTGCTATTGGTCATGCTGATGACGATCGGCATCTTCCTCATTCCGGCCAAGTTAATTTCAGATAAGATCAACAAAGGCCCTGCATATGCGCTGGGATTATTCATCGCCTCAGCGGCGATTATATCCAGCTTTTTCTTTCCCTACGGTCCTACACCTTTGATCTATGTAGTGGCAGTGGTTGCTGGGATAGGATTCTCGGCACAGTGGGTTTGCCCGTGGAGCATGCTGCCCGATGTGATCGAGTACGATGAGAAAATGACAGGCGAGCGGCGCGAAGGAATTTATTACGGTCTGTGGGCCTTTCTGGGAAAATTCACCGGCGCTCTTGGTATAGCGGTCTGTGGTTGGGCCTTAAGTGGGTATGGCTACGTGCCGAACGTAGCTCAGACGGTGCAGACGTTGTTCGGCATCCGTTTCTTTTTCGCGATAATACCTGCGGTAGTTCTCCTGATCAGCCTACCCTTCTTGATCTGGTATCCCATCACGCGCAAGAGCCACGCTGCTCTGGTAAAGGAACTGGCGGATCGGAAAGCTGCTGCAACGAAGGCGTCGTAATCAAATTTCGGTCTCAGCAGATAGGAGGGTATTATGAAAACAGTCATCATCGGTTCCGGCATGTCCGGGCTGACTGCGGGGGCGTATCTGGCCAGGGCCGGGCATTCAGTTACAGTGTTTGAACAATTTCCAACTCCGGGAGGTGTGACAGCCACCATATCGAAGGACGGATTCGCCTGGGATATCGGTCCGCTCATCATGGAAGGATTTGCACCTGGCGATAAGGCGCGTGTTATCCTGGAAGAACTGGGCGTGAGTGATCAGGTGAAGGTGGTGCATGAAGACCGTGAACTGGCGATGCCGGAGTTCACGCTGAGGAAACCAAAGGAATATGAGGGACCCTACTGGAGAAGGGAACGTTTAAAGAAGCTCTTCCCGGCAGAAAGCAACCAGCTTGATATTTACTACCGCTTTTATGACAGGATGCTGGCGTTGATGGCGCTGGCACGCCAGGCGGAAACCGCAAGAGGTCTGGCGGCTTTATGGCTTAAGCTGCGTATGCTGATGTCCTTTCAACCCGTCAAGGGAATGGTAAATTGGAATGGCGGCCAGTTGATGGACCATTATTTTCAATCGACAGTCCTGAAAACAGTCTTTCTGGGAATCGTGGCGGATTTCGTCACCGCACCCAGCGAGTTCCCCGCATTGGGAGTGCCCGCCATACATCTTGAGACCGCGTTCGATAAGCGTATTCCCACCTACCCGGGCACGAGGAGTGCCCAGGCAGCCTATTGCTACATCCTTGGCGGCTGCCAGACGTTGGTAGATGCAGTCAAAGGGGTAATCTTGGAGAAAGGCGGAAAGGTGATAGTGAATACTGCAATAAAGAAAATTGTGGTTGAGAACGGCCGGGTTAAAGGGGTGGAACTGGCGGACGGTAGATTTGAAGCTGCCGACCAGGTGCTGGCCTCCGGTGGAATGAGTGAGGTGTTCTTCGACCTGGTGGGGAAAGAGAACCTGCCTGCAGAGCTGATCAGCCAGATTGAAAGTATCCGCCTGATGGAATCGGTGCACATGGTACAGTTGGGAATCGACTTTGATCCCACCCCCTATCAGCCGTCCGCCCTGTGTTATTATTACTACACTTACGATTTGGAATTGGCGGTGAAGCGGCTGCGTTCCGGCGATTATCATGAAGGCAAGGAAGGATTGTTGATTTATGTCCCATCGCTGCACTCGCCGTCGATGGCGCCGTCCGGCCATTATGCGGTGACGATCTATACAGTGGCGCCGGATACGCTGGCCGTAGGATCCTGGAGCAGCCGCCGGGAAGAACTGTCGGACAAACTTGTGGCGGTGGCCGAACGCCATATCCCGGGCCTGCGTCAGCACACCAAAACCCGTCTTATACTAACACCGGAAGATTTCCGTCTCCGTACTCACCTGAAACACCATTCGTTCGGTGGAGTGCCTCCTGTCATGGGTAATAAACCTCCGTCTCACAAAACACCCATCCAGGGGCTGTGGTTCGTCGGAGCTCAGAGCGAGAGCGGTGGTGGTGTGGTAAATGTTATGACCGGCGCGCAGAAAACAGCCAGGCAGATTTTACAAGGCCAATAGTCCGCGTGTAAATCAAAAACATTTTGTATCGCTGCCGTGATTATATGGTAATATACTGCCCGCAATATGCAGTGAAGCTTAAAAGGCACACTTTTAATCGGGAAGGGTTTTATGGCGGATAGTAACGGGTTAACCGGGATGCCCATCGATACCGCCCCTTTTGTGGAAGCTGTCAATGATAGGATGGAGCGGCTCATCCGCCATGCAGAAAAACAGAAGGTTTTCGGCTGGTTCTGCACCTACACACCCATCGAGCTTATCCATGCGGCGGGCTTCCTGCCGGTAAGGATCTACGGCGGTACGATACGTGTTGAACAGGCCGGTTCTTTAGTCCCTAATTTCGTCTGCCCCTATATGCGGACTTCACTGGAGAGGGCGCTGCGCGGCGAGTACAGGTATCTCTCCGGCGTAATACAGGGCTACACCTGCGATACGCCGTGCGGCATGATGAATATCTGGGAAGAGAATACCGGACTAGGGCTTTTTCATACCGTACCTCTACCCTATAACTCCGGTGAAGGCGCCAGGGAATTTTACAGGCACACCCTCAGCGAGCTTGCCAATAAACTCACCGAAGCCGGAGGAAAGACCGGCCCGGCTTCTTTGCAGCGATCGCTCGACCTTTACGCGGAAATCAGGAAAAGCCTGCTGCGCCTGCACGAATTGCGTTCCCGTGACATGTTTATAGG
>CAIMUM010000088.1 GCA_903844685.1 uncultured Dehalococcoidia bacterium | reverse complement strand
TCCTTTCTTTTGCGCCGGCAGCGATCATATCCTGGCCGTAATAAAGAGCAAAATCAGACAGGGGAGTCGAAACTGGCGAAATCACATCAGTTTCCTGAATTATACTGATGACGGCAATAGTCTTCCCGGTCAGCGGGGACGCAGCGGCGCTTTTATTAGAGGTATCTGCAGGCTGGCTGCAGCCTGCGGGAAGGAGAAAAAGAAGTATCAAAACAAATCCAAGAAATTTTCTGCACATGGCCGCGACTCCTTTATACGAGAGAGTTATCAAAAGGTGTTTAACCGGTTCGGATAATATGCCTTTAATTCGTGGCTGTCAACGACCGCCGGCCCGCGAGAATTGAAACGGGTAATCCCGGTTGAATTTTAGTAGAATAGAAGGTGGTATTTGCCCTGTGAGCCACCATCTCACGTAGCAAACGGAGGATAATTGTGAAAAATAATCACGTTGTGGTAATGATATTCCTGTTGATGGCAGCGCTATTGATACCGGGATGCGGTATTGCCGATAACGCAGGCAAAGCGAAGGCTGGCGATACCGTCCAGGTAAACTACACCGGGAAACTGTCAGACGGGACCGTATTTGACTCCTCGATCGGGAAGCAGTCGCTGGAGGTCGTTCTGGGTAAGGGCCAGGTAATCCCGGGGTTTGAGAAAGCTATACTGGGTATGAAAGTGGGCGACAATAAGACGGTTACTATTTCAGCGAATGACGCCTACGGGCCTTCCCATAAGGAATTGATATTTGAAGTGCCAAAGGAAAATTTGCCGGCCGGCGTGGCGCCGCAGGTTGGACAGCAATTACGGGGTAGCAAAGCTGACGGGTCCACTATGGTTGCAACCATAACGAAAATATCCGATAAGACCGTTACCCTGGACGCCAATGTCCCTTTAGCCGGCAAAGACCTGACGTTTGAAATCGGACTGGTAAAAATACTGCCGGTCCCCTGAGGCGTTTTGACACGGCATATGCTTCAACATAGAATGAATTAATAAGTTGTATTCCGATGTATCCGGATGATGGACATTCTTATATGAAATTTATTCACTGCCTGTTTATGTTTCTACTGGCCGCTGCCGCGCTGCTTAACTGGCAATGTCAGTTGAAACCGGAGCAGCTGCCGGACGAAGTGAGCCTGCAACTGAAGGGCGTACACCAGGCAGAGTTCGCCGGCTTCTACCTGGCCCAGGAGAAAGGCTATTATTCCCAGGAAAACATCAGGGTAACCTTCCTGGAGGGAGAAAAGGACCTGGCTATCGTGCAGCGGGTCGTTTACGGGCCGGCGGAATTCGGCGTGATAGCCCCGGAATCCATCCTGACAGCACGTAGCCAGGGGCAACCGGTAACTGCTATTGCCGCTATCTACCGGCAGAGCCCGGTAGTATACGTAGCGCTATCTGACTCAGGTATAAAGAGACCCCGGGATTTCCTGGGAACCACAATAGCGACACTGGACGCGAGCGGATCGCAGCAGGATCTCCAGTTACAGTTCTTTATCATGATGAAAAGGCTGGGGCTGGATATATCAAAGATGAAACTCATCGCCTGGGACCCTAACTATACAACATTTTATGATGGTGAGGCGGCCATCACATCCTGTTATTCAAGTGTAGGCCTTATCGAGATGAGGCAAAAGGGGTTAAAACTCAACCTTATCTGGCCCAGCGACTACGGCTCTTACTTTTATTCAGACATGGTGGTGACCGGGGACAGTTTGATCAAGGGGAACCCGGGTCTGGTTACCCGCTTCTTGCGCGCCACGCTAAGGGGCTGGCAGGATGCCATCGAGGACTATCAGCAGGCGGTTCCCGTGATCCTTAAATATGCCCGGGACAAGGACCCGCAGTTACAGGCCGCGATGATGGAAGCCCAACTGCCGCTGGTCCATACCGGGGAGGATCACATAGGCTGGATGAAGGCGGAAGACTGGCAGGCTATGTATAAGCTGTTGCAGGACTCTGACCTGCTGGCCAGGCCGTTCGACGTTAACCAATCTTACACCACGCAGTTTCTGCAAGAGATTTACGGGAGTGCAGCCAGGTGAAGCTACGGTCAAGGATAACCCTGCTGTTCGCCCTGCTGGCGATTGTGCCGGTCATCATCGTGGGTTTTCTGGCCTACTACACCGGGCGCCAGTCCATTGAGAACGTTGAAATCAACCACCTTGTTTCCACCAACCTCATGAAAAGCAGCGAACTGACAAGGTGGATAGAAGGCAATCAGCTGAGAATGGAGGAGCTGGCCCAGCGTCCCCTGGTAGTACAGAACTCGGCAATAATGGCAACATCCGACCCTTCCGGCCCGGCCTATGACAACGCCCGCCTGGACCTCGAGAACGACCATCTCAGGCCACGCATTACGCCTACCGGGGGTTTTATCGAGATATTGGTGATGAGCCCCGACAGCGGCATCGTGCTGGCTTCCAGTGATGACACGCAGGAGGGGAAATACCACTCTAACCAACGTTTTTATCTGGAAGGGAAAACACACACTTACACACAGGGGGTATTTTACTCACTTCCCTTACAGCAGACGACTATGGTTGTGAGCACACCGGTTAAAGACAGGCAAGGGAAGCTCGTCGCTGTCCTGGCCGGACGCCTTGACCTGAGCGACCTCTCTCTCATTATGTCCGCGCAGAGCGGACTCAGGTTGACAGAGAAAACTTACCTGGTGAACAAATCAAATTTCTTCGTCACCGAACCGAGCTCCGGCGGCGGATACGCCCTCAAGAAAACCGTACGGACCGAGGGCGTCCAGGCCGGCCTGTCGGGTAGCGATGGGGTCGGTTTCTATGAGGATTACCTTAATGTCCCCGTCATCGGCGCTTATAAGTGGCTGCCCCAATATAACATGTGTTTGATTACAGAGGTGGACCAGGCTGAGGCGTATTCCCGTATTGATTCCATGGCTGCAACCATGATTACCATTGTCTCGCTGCTGGCACTGATTGTGGTGGTGGCCAGTTTCTTGTTGGCCCGCACTATCACCCAGCCGTTAGCCCGGTTGGTCGCCGGCGCTGCTGCGATAGGCCGTGGCAATCTTGACCAGAGAGTCGGCACCACGGCCAAAGATGAGATCGGTGAACTGTCCAGGGCGTTTGACCGCATGGCGATGGAGCTCAAGGAAACCACTGTTTCCTTGGATGAACTCGAACAGCGCATCCGTGAACGTACCACCCAGCTTGAAGCGGCCAACAGGGAACTGGAAGCCTTCAGCTATTCCGTATCGCACGACCTTCGTGCCCCGCTGCGGGCCATCGACGGTTACACGCGCATACTACAGGAGGAATACCAGCAGCTTCTGGATGCAGAGGGTAAAAGGATCTGCTCGGTTATATCCGAGAGCGCGCGTAAAATGAGTGGTTTGATCGATGACCTCCTGGCGTTTTCCCGCCTGGGCCGGTCTGCCATAAACCCGGGCAAATTGGATATGGAATCGCTGGCCAACTCGGTTTTCCAGGATTTGACCACGGCGCAAAGCAGGAAGCGCATCGATTTCCAGGTGGATGCAGCGCCTCCCGTAATGGGTGATATGTCGCTGTTGCGGCAGGTGTGGGTGAATCTCATCTCCAACGCTATAAAGTTTTCCTCCCGGCGGAGACGCGCTGTCATCAGGGTGCATGGGGAAAATACTGAAGGCGAGGTGGTCTACTCGGTGCAGGATAACGGCGTGGGGTTTGACATGCAGTATGCCGATAAGCTCTTCGGCGTGTTCCAGCGGCTGCACAGCGTCAGGGAATTTGAAGGAAACGGCGTAGGCCTGGCCCTGGTCCAGCGGGTGATCCACCGGCATGGGGGCCGTGTCTGGGCTGAAGGTCAAATTGGCAAAGGCGCGACTTTTAATTTTTCGCTTCCGCGCTAAGGAGTGATATGATGAAAGATATGTTTGCCGTAGATGTATTACTGGTCGAGGACAACCTCCAGGATGCAGAACTTACCCTCAGGTCGCTCAAAAAGCACAAGTTGGCCAACAATGTCATCGTGGTCGAGGACGGGGCGGAAGCGCTTGATTTTATCTTTTGCCGGGGCAAATATGCTGAGCGGGACATTAAACATCCACCACGGGTTATTTTTTTAGATTTGAAGCTTCCCCTGGTCAGCGGACTGGAAGTTTTGCGGGCAATTAAACAGGACACCCGTACCAAATCAATCCCGGTGGTGGTGGTGACGTCCTCACGCGAGGACCCGGATATCAGTGCTGCCTATGAACTGGGCGCCAATAGCTATGTGGTAAAACCGGTGGATTTTGAATCCTTCACGGATTCCATAGGCAAGCTTGGCCTTTACTGGCTGATAATCAATCAGCCGCCAAAGTGAGCATGTAAATAATGATGGTAACGTCCCGGGCAGGATAACGAGATGAGTGAGACAATCAAGATACTGATAGTCGAAGACGCACCCGCTGACGCAGAGATATGCGAGCGGGAGGTGCGTAAGGCGCTGGGATCGTGCCGGTTCCAACTGGTAGAAACACGCCAGCAATACCTGTCAGCGCTGAGCGAGTTCCAACCCGATGTTATACTCAGTGATTACAGCATGCCCGGCTTCGACGGGATGTCCGCGCTAAAACTGGCGCTGGAATACTCACCCGAAACACCCTTTATCATTGTTACCGGTTCGGTAAGTGAAGACGTAGCCGCCGGATGTATGAAAGCCGGCGCATGGGATTACATTATTAAAGAACATATTAAACGGTTGGGGCCGGCGGTCGTGAATGCCATGGAAAAGAGGCAGACATTGCTAACTAAACGTAAGGCAGAGGAAGAACGCGAGGTTGCTTACAAGGCCCTGGATAAAGCCCTGAATGATTCCATCACCGCCATGTCTAAAATAGTTGAGATGAGAGATCCCTACACATCAGGGCATCAAACGCGGGTTGCCGATTTGTCAGCGGCAATTGCCGGGGAATTAAAACTTCCCGTGGAACATGTCAAGTATATACGCATTGCAGCGCTCATCCACGATATCGGCAAAATATATATACCGTCGGATATCCTCAGTAAACCGGGCAAATTGCGTGATATGGAGATGCAACTTATCAGAATCCACGCGCAGGGAAGCTATGATATTTTAATTAACATAGAATTTCCCTGGCCAATAGCCAAGATAGCCTGGCAGCATCATGAGAGATTGGATGGCTCGGGATATCCCAACGGGCTCACCGGCGACCATATCTTGCTGGAGGCAAAAATAATAGCTGTGGCTGATGTGGTTGAGGCCATGTCATCATACAGACCTTACCGGCCGGCGCTGGGCATTGAAAAAGCGCTTGAGGAGATATCTCAAAACAGGGGAATTCTCTACGATCCTGCCGTTGTGGACGCCTGCCTGAAGCTCTTCAGCACCAATGGCTACAAGCTGGAAGGTTAGAGCATGGAATCCTGATCTGCCTCAGGTTAGCCCCCAGAAACGAGCAGCGTTTTCCGAAAAAATCATCTTCCTGATTGTTTTATCGTTTTCGGTAGCGATCAATAACCTTGCCAACAGGGGTGCAATAGGGAAGATCGGCCAATCCGAGCCAAACATCAGTCTTTCCGGTCCCAGTTCCCTGATCATATTCCGGATATTTCCCACACTCTGTCCCTGTATATCCATCCATACGTTTTTGTGATGTTTGGCGATTTCTATTGCCTTTTCATTCTGCAGGGCGCCGGAATGGCAGAAAACGAAGCGCAGGTTCGGAAAATCGGAGACTGGTTCGACGAAATAGTCTATATTTGGTTGCTGGCCTGTGAAACCGGTCGGACTTTCAACTTCAGTCATCGCGAGTTGATTCAGACCGCTGTGCGACAGCACGGGCAGTCCTAATAACGAGCACTCCTCATAAAAAGCCCATGCCCGCTTATCATTGGGAGTAAACCAGGCCAAGAGGGGATGCATCTTAATTCCCTTTACTCCCTTCAGCTTGAGCGCCTTTGTTTTTTCCACAGCGTCAGGCAGAGTAGGTTTTACGCTGCCGCAAATTATGAAACGGTCCGCCTTACCCGACTTTTCGATTGCATCGAGATACCACTCGGACATATCATCGCCATAAGGGAATCCGTAAGCGATAGGCAAGACAACGGCTTTTGCGATGTGCATCCTGTCCATTTCAGCGATAAGGTTTGGTATGGTATGCGTATTGGTAAGGGCGCTACCCGCCGGGGTGAGCATTGATAGCCAGTTCTCCAGGGTGTAGCTCATATCCTGCTCCGTCAGGTTCTGTCCCATGTAATTTACAAGCGAAATCGGATTATTGACGTCCATACAGTACTTTGTCTCAGGGTGAGGCATCAGAAGATCGGGTTTTGGTCCGGCAAGAGCGTTGAAGGCAAAATGCACATGGCCATCTATACCGCCATCCAGTTCATCCACGGTCAGCTTGAGTAAACCACTATCATTTAACTCGAAATACGGTAGTTCCGCAAGGCTGCGGAGTCCCGGGTAGGTGCGCTGCTCAAGGATACCGGTATCATTTATCTTGCCTTTCATGAATTCCCTCCCGTTATTGTGATTCGATTCACGCCGTTTTAACTGTGGCCACATCGTGTTGGCCGGAGCGGGGGTTATCTATTTGTAGATGCTGAACGCTTTCTCAAAGGCAGCCAGGCTTTTCTGTATGTCCTTTTTTGTCATGATGCCGGAGATGCAGCCGAGGCCCGGCAGCGCCACCGCGCCGGGGTTGCCGAGCAGCAGCGCCAGCCTGATCATGAGGTCGAACTCGAGGACCTCCAGTGCCTGGCTCATATCGAATGTCCCAGTCAACCCGAAATGCAGGAAGCTGTAGGTAGAATGTGCCTGTATATTCATCTTGAGCCTGGCAGCGATGTCGTTTATACCTCCGGCCAGCCCGGCTGCGCTGGCGATCGAATTGGCTATGTAATCGCCCTTTTCCAGTTCATCGATGAAGGCAATGCCGGCTGCCATAGCCAGGGGATGGGCGCAGAAAGAACCCATGGGAAAAAGCGGACCGAAATGCTCGGCTCTTGGATCGAGGGCGCCGACCACCGACATTACGTCCTCGCGTCCGCCGACTGCGCCTATGGGCAGACCTCCGCCGGCGGTCTTGCCCAGGCAGGTCAGATCTGGCGTTATACCAAGTACCTGCTGCGCACCGCCGAGGGCAACTTTGAAGCATGTGGCGACCTCGTCAAATATCAGTAACACGTTGTATTTGGTTGTCAGTTCCCTAAGTTGCTTCTGGAACCCTTCGATGAGCCGTGTGCCGCCGCTGGCAGCTCCCAGCGGTTCCAGCACAACAGCCGCCACCTGGTTCTTATTCTCCTGCAGCGTTATTTCCACGATGCCGATATTGTTGGGAGGAAGTGTGACCAGGTTGTCCCAGTGATTTTCCGGTATACCCTTTGTAAAAAAGGTGCCGGAGCCCGCGGCCAGGGCGTCATAAGACAGGACGCCGTTCCAACCGTGATGGTGGCCGGCGAACTTGATAATTTTGGTTCTGGCGGTGAAAGCGCGGGCGATCTGGCAGGCCAGCTCGGTGGCTTCAGTGCCCGAATTAACGATCTTGATCAACTTGATCGAGGGGTAGTGTTTCTTTATCTTCTCCGCCCATTTCGTGGCCAGCTCTTCGCACAAGGCAAGATGGGAGCCGTATCTATTCAGTGTTTTGACTATGGCCTTGCTGATTGGCGGCGACTTATGGCCAAGGTAGGATATGCCCTGGTCGTTGAACAGGTCTATGTATTCGTTGCCATCCACATCATAGAGATGTGAGCCCTGGGCTTTATCTATGAATATGGGGTAGGGCCTGTGCCAGATCGTGTAACCGGGAGCGCCCATAGGAACTATACACTTGCGGGATTCCTCGTTCAGTTTCCTGGACCGGGGAGTTTTCTTCTCGTATGCGGCGACAACCTCCAGGTATTTCTCGTTACTCAGCTTAGGTATGCTCACGGTCATCCTCCACTTTGTTCGGTGTTTAAGGTTGATTTGTGTTTGATTAACGAATGACTAATTAAAATACCGCTTGACAAAATATACTAATTTTGTGTATTTTGTCACATGTCAATCGGGGAAGTCAAACAGGATGCAGTCGCATAAATGGGTTTGACATGTCGAATTCTAATGTGATAGCGTAGCGGGAAATATTTTTTAAGGTATTTTTAATAATAGATGAAAAATAATCAAACTGGCCAACCGTCCTCCGGATACACGGTTTCCAGCGGGCAAAGGACATATATCTTTGTGCTGCTGTTTTTACTTTATTTCTTTGATGTAGTTGACCGGTACATGGTATCGTCGATGTTCCCGTTTATACAGAAGGAATGGGGGTTGACCGATATCCAGAGCGGGCTATTAGTTTCAACGGTATACTGGTCGATCCTGATACTCGTGTTTCCCGCCTCGATAATTATCGACCGCTGGAGCCGCAGAAAAACGATAAGCATTATGGCTGTTTGTTGGAGCATAGCTTCGATGGCGTGCGCATTTGTGGGTAACTTCAGCCAGCTTTTCACCGCCAGGACATTTTTGGGCATCGGCGAAGCAGGTTATGCGGCCGGCGGCACTGCTATGATTGCCGGGCTTTACCCTGTAGAAAAACGCGCTCGCATGATGGGTATATGGAATGCATCCATCCCGCTTGCCACCGCAGTCGCCATAGCTTTGGGCGGTGTAATTGCCGTGCACTGGGGGTGGCGCGCCGCGTTCGGCCTGACAGCTATACCGGGTTTAATCGTCGCGATCCTGTTCTTTTTTATCAAGGATTATAAGACAGTTGACCTTATGAAGACGGTTAAGGCGGGGGCCGGCGAGGCATTAAAGATCAAGATGAAGGCGGGCGATGCCGCCAGGGAATTTCTCCGGACGCCATCGCTTATTTTTACCTACCTCGGCATGGGCTTTGTGCAAGTTGTGGCGGTGGCCCTCATCACGTGGCTGCCTACCTATTTTAACCGCACGGCTGACATCCCCATAGACCAGGCCGGGCTGAAGGCAGGTTCGATCATGTTGCTTGCCGTTATCGGTGCGCCCCTTGGTGGTTACCTGTCTGACCTGTGGGTGAAGAAAAAAATAGACTCCCGGCTTATTTTTGCGGCAATAACCACGATCATAACTGCGGTATTCGCTTTCGTAGCCTTCTACCTGTTTAAAGGCAATATGCAGTTTGCAGTTCTTTTGCTGATGGGGGTAACCATTATTGCTTTTATACCGGCAGCAGCCGTTACCACTCAGGAAGTAATGCATCCCGGGCTGAGGGCTATTTCAGCCGGGCTATCTGTGGTTGCTACGAGTTTAATCGGCGGATCTCTGGCTCCCATAGTAATAGGAGCCATCTCCGATGCCGCGGGTATTCAGACCGCCATGATGGTTCTGCCGGCCTTTCTGGTTGTGGCTGCCGCGCTCTTTTTTGCAGGCTCATTTTTCTTTATGAAGGATTATAACAAGGTAGAAACGATACAGCTTGAGACGGAATCCTGAGCAGGGTCAGGATAATCCCCGGCAACGGGCATTCCTCCCGCTCCCATTCCTGCCCGAAATATAATTCGTTTGTTACTTAATCAAGCGATTACATGCCAATGCAATTAATATTATTTATGTACCTCCTGTCATATTCCATACGTGGAAGTCAAGTAGAATGTATTCTAACAGAGGGTAATTGACATGGCGCAACACAGTATGATAGTTTTGTGCCAGCAACATACGAAATATACATTCTATGTAAATAATGTAATTTCAAAGTGAGGGGAAGTGATAATGAGAGAAACGGGGGAACAACAGGCAGCAGCACAGCAAATGAAAGTGCAGAATAACCACACCGGCCAGCCTTCCTCGGGATACACGGTTTCCAGCGGGCACAGAACATATATCTTTGTGCTGCTGTGTTTGCTCTATTTCTTCGATGGCCTTGACCGGTATATAGTATCGTCAGTGTTCCCCTTCATCAAGCAGGAATTTGCCCTGACCGACATGCAGAGCGGAATGCTGGTTGCGACTGTTTACTGGTCGATCCTGATACTCGTGTTTCCCGCCTCGATAATTATCGACCGCTGGAGCCGCAGAAAAACCATAAGCATTATGGCTGTTTGTTGGAGCATAGC
>CAIMUM010000087.1 GCA_903844685.1 uncultured Dehalococcoidia bacterium | reverse complement strand
GCAGATCACCATCCGTTTAAAGAAAAACAAAGATAAGCGCGATTTGGTAAATACCACGCTAACCCAGCTGATAGCAAATAACAACCTGCCGTTTCAGACTGAATATTCAGGCAATTCCACGATCCATGTGGTCATGCGCGGGATAGATAAAGGCACGGCCAAAGATTATTTTATTTCGCAGTTGCTTCCTCAGCGGCTTAACCATCCGGCTGATGTTTCAAAGCTTCTCATTGCAGGAGACAGGTTATCATGGGGAATGTACTGCAGGCGGCGCAGGGGCAGAACCCGGGCAGGCAGGCCATGATCTACGCCGGGTTGCCCAAGGAGACACCCGGTTTTACCGTAAATAAGATTTGCGGTTCCGGCCTGAAGGCAATCATCACGGGCGCACAGTCCATCCTGCTGGAAGATGCGGAAGTCGTGATCGCGGGCGGCATGGAGAGCATGAGCAACGCGCCTTATGCCATGACGCGTGCCAGGTGGGGATACCGCATGGATCTGACCGGGAAGGGTGAGGTTCTGGACCTGATGGTCTACGACGGACTATGGGAGCTTTACTACGGATACCACATGGGCCTGACCGCGGAAAACATCGCGGCCAAATACGGGATTACCAGGGAGGAGCAGGATAAGCTGGGACTGCTGAGCCACCAGCGGGCTATGGCGGCTATCAAGGATGGCACCTTCAAGCAGGAGATTGTGCCTGTAGTTACCCCGCAGAAAAAAGGCGACCCGGTCGTATTCGCAACTGATGAGAGGCCGATGGGTACAAGCATGGAGAAAATGGGCAAGCTGGCGCCGGCTTTCAAAAAGGACGGGACGGTGACGGCCGGCAATGCTTCGGGTATAAACGACGGTGCGGCAGCGGTGCTGCTGATGTCAGCCGAAAAGGCTAAGGAGATGGGACTGGAACCCATCGTAAAGATAAAATCATATTCTTCGGGCGGACTGGACCCTGCCTATATGGGACTGGGCGTCGTGCCCGCCGTGAAAAAGGCGCTGGAAAAGGCTAAACTGTCGGTGAAGGATATGGATGTTGTCGAATTGAACGAAGCGTTCGCGTCGCAGGCGCTCGGCTGCGTGAGGGAGCTGGGCTTCGACCCGGATAAGACCAATGTCCACGGCAGCGGCATATCCCTCGGGCATCCCATCGGCGCCACGGGGGGACGCGTACTGGTGACCCTGGCCTATGAAATGAAGAGGCGCAACCTCAGGCACGGCCTGGCCACCATGTGCATCGGCGGTGGCATGGGCATAGCCATGGTAGTTGAAAGATAGAAGCTGAAATAAATTGGGTAAAATACTGATTGTCAATACCGGGCCGACCGGGCAGGAGCGGTACAGTTCCTACCCGGTTGATGACGGGGCCGGACTCGATGCGCCGCCGGCTGAATGGGCGCGGGCTGCCGCCGAAAGGCTGTCCGAATACGCGGTAAAGGCGGTTTATACCACTCCTGTACCCGGCGCCGAGGAGATGGCGGAGGTAATCGCCGCAGGTTTTGGCTTGAAAGTCGATGCTCTGCCCGGGTTAGATGTCCCTCAACCGCTGCGCTGGACAGGCATGTACCCCGCTGATGCCCTGGTTATGGATTGCTCGTTTGCCGAAGCTCCTGCGGAGGTGAAGATAAAATTGCCCTTTGCTGACAGTCTCGGCGAATTAAGGGAAAGAGCGGCTGCCGCAATCGAGGGTGTGGCAGTCAAACATAAGAAGGAGGCGGTTGTCATTGTATCGCACCGGGCGCTGACTGTAGTTATGATTTTGCATATGCTGCACATGGATAACCGGCATTACCGCCAGGTTGCCCAGGACTACGGCGCGGTTAATTTGTTCGAGATCAGGTTTGGGATGCCGTCGGCCCTTTACATAAATGACACATGCCACCTGCATGGGTTAATATAGATAAGCGTTCGCAAGAGTGGATAATGCTATGAATAAAATAAGAGTTGGAATTATCAATGTCACCGGTTATGCCGGTGTTGAACTGGCGCGCATCCTCTGGCAGCACCCGAATGTGGAACTGGTCTCCGTAACCGGGCGCAGCGCCGCCGGCAAAAAGCTGGGCGAGGTTTTTCCCCACCTGGCCTGTACCGGCCTGACCATCACGGCTGAACTCGAAGGCAGGGTGGATATCGTCTTTTCAGCCATGGCGCATAAGGCCAGCGCCGAGGGCATAGTGCCTTTGCTGAATAAAGGTATCAGGGTTGTGGATATGAGCGCCGACTTCCGGCTGAGAGAAGCTGCCTGGTATCCGCAATGGTACGACTTTGATCATCCCGCGCCCGAATTGCTCAAGAAAGCAGTATACGGGCTTCCGGAATTGCACCGTGACAGGATAAAAAAGACGGAACTTG
>CAIMUM010000086.1 GCA_903844685.1 uncultured Dehalococcoidia bacterium | reverse complement strand
TCCTCTCCCTCCGGGACCAGCAGGGTTGACGTTTTAAATCCCTGTTTCTCCAGCCCCTGTTTGAGCAGCGCTCCGTACAGCCGGTCGATGTCCGGGTTGGTTATCAGTGCGGCTTTCTCCCCGGATGGCATGATCAGCCTGAGCCATTTGCCTGCCTGTCCCAGCAGGTCATGGCCGATGCGGGCCTCGTAACTCCTTTTCCCGAGCTTTACCCTGATTGTCCTCAACCTTGAAGCCTCCTCATTTATGCATAAACTCCCGGCTTGACCAGGCTGTGTATCTTCCGGCAGGCCTTTATTATATCCTGTAATTCGCCCGGTGTAATGGTCTGGCGGCCGTCCACGATGGCCTCCTGAGGGTTGTAGTGCACCTCGATCATCAGTCCGTCGGCGCCGGCGGCTATGGCGGCGCAGCTCATGCTGAAGATGAGGTCGCGCCGTCCCGTGCTATGGCTGGGGTCGATGATGATGGGCAGGTAGGTCTCCTTCTTGATGACCGGCACGGCGGCCAGGTCGAGCGTATAACGTGTGTATTCCTTGCCCTTGCCCACCGGCACGATGCCGCGCTCACAGAGTATGATGTCCTTGTTGCCCTCGGCGGCGATGTAGTCGGCAAAGGAGAGGAACTCCTCGATGCCTGCGCCGAAATGCCTCTTGAGCAGGACCGGCTTATTTTTTTTACCTACCTTTGCCAGCAGGTCCTGGTTGTACATATTACGAGAGCCTATTTGAAGGATATCGACATATTCAGCGGCCAGGTCCACATGGTCTTCCCCCCTGACTTCGGTGACTACGGGGAGCCCGTACTCTTTTCCTGCGTCCCGCATCCACTTGAGTGCCTGCTCGGCGCTTTTACGGTCGCTGCCTCCCACGCCCTGGAAGGAATGCACCGAACTGCGGGGTTTGAAGATGCCGCCCCTGAGTATATGCGCGCCCGCCTTTTTAATAGCCTCGGCTATCATGAAGAGCTGCTTCTTGTTCTCCACGGCGCAGGGTCCCGCCATGATAATAGGTTCACCGTTGCCTATATGTATGTTACCAATATCGATGGTCTTGCTGGCGCCGCTCAGCCCGTCGGCCGCGCGGCCGTATTCCCTGCTGATTAGTTTATATGGCGTTTCGATTTTAACCACCTCCTTTACGCCGGGCATTATGGCGAAATTGTCAAAGGGCACCTTGCTCTCGTCGCCAACCAGGCCGATGACCGTCCTGAAATCGCCCCGTGAGACATCCGCCTTGAGTCCATGCACTTTGATCTCCCTGATCACGCGCTTGATATCTTCGTCTGTAGCGTCCCGTTTCATTATCATCATTGCTTTATATACCTCCGGTCTGTATTTTTATGAATAAAAAAGAAGGGCTCTCCGTCTGGAGAGCCCTTCTTGATATTACTTACCTATCTATTTATCGGTTTTCAGGTATGCTGCACTGCCCCCCAGACTGATGGCCTGGCGTAAAATAATAATAGGCGTAAAAGTAGCGGGCGCTAATGCAGTTAACCATTTGTAAGAATTTAACATAAAAGTTGAATTGTGTCAAAATTTCATCGCGCCATAATACCGTAGGGGCGTACCTTCATGTCCGCCCGATAACGATTGACAATCAGAATATCCCCTTGCCCATGATAAGGTTGAGCAGGAAATAGGCAGCAGCGGCGATGATGGCGGCGCCGGGGATGGTCAGTACCCAGGCCCAGACGATGTTCAGCGTAACACCCCAGTGCACGGCGGTCCAGCGGTTGGCCGAACCAACGCCTGAAACGGCTCCGGTGATGACGTGCGTTGTGCTGACCGGCACACCCATATGCGTCGCCAGGAAAATGGAAATGGCGCTGGCCGTCTCGGCGCAAAAGCCGTCGATCGGCCTCAAGCGGGTTATCTTCTGCCCCATGGTTTTGACGATGCGCCAGCCACCGGTCAAGGTCCCCAGTGCTATAGCAGAATATGAAATCACGACAACCCAGAAGGGTACATGAAACTCTGTCAGGAATCCGCTGGCGAAAAGCAGGCTGGTGATGATGCCCATAGTTTTTTGGGCGTCGTTGCCGCCGTGGCCCAGGCTGTAGAGGGCGGCGGAGAAAAGTTGCAAAACACGGGACCATTTATTTACAGGGCCTGGCCGCTGGTTGCGTAACATCCACGACGTGCCCACTTTTAACGCATAACCTAATACAAGGCCGATGGCAGGCGCCAGCACGATGAAAATAAGGGTGCTGTACCATCCGCCCGGTATAATCACACCGAAACCGCTTTTAACTATGGCTGCGCCTGCGTAACCGCCGATCAGGGCGTGTGATGAGCTGCTGGGCAGGCCCAGGTACCAGGTTAGCAGGTTCCAGCATATGGCGCCGATCAACGCTGCCAGGATAACGGTTTCATTGATAGATTGGATGTTGATCATGCCCTTGCCGACGGTCATAGCCACCGCGGTGCCGAAAATAAAGAAGGCTACGAAATTGAAAAAAGCCGCCCAGATGACGGCTATCCTCGGCGATAGAACCCGGGTGGAAACAACGGTGGCAATTGAATTGGCGGCATCGTGCATGCCGTTGGTGAAATCGAAGACCAGGGCTATTAGGATGACGAAGCCTATGAAAACTAAATTCAGATCCACCATACAATTACAGGCATGCAGAGCGATTCCAGCGACTAATTATATAGGTTTTCAGAGAAATTGTATTGTGGCTGAAGAGGGAGAAAACTAACTGTAGAATAAAGAGGGGCGGGTCGTATGACCCGCCCCTCTGTTTATAACATGTCTTTGCGAGGATCCGCAAGCAACGAAGCAATCCTATGGCATTACGCCATTGGCCGTGAGATTGCCACGCCCTCCGGGCTCGCAATGACATATTTACTGTAGGGGCGGGTTTTTAAACCCGCCCGGAAGCGGGCGCAGCTAAAGCAACGCCCCCACGTTAGAGAGACTATGGGGTTATTACACGAACTTCACTTCCAGCATGTGGGTGGAGCAGGAAACGCAGGGGTCATAGGCCCTGACCAGCATCTCCATGGCCAGCTTTATCTCCTCCTGCGGCTTGTCTAATATCTCGGGCAGCAGCTTCTCGAAATCATGCTGGATGCTGTTGTGGTTCTCGTTGGTGGGGATGATGATATTGGCGGCTATGCACTTGCCGTTATCGTCGAAGGTGTAATCATGGAAGAGGATGCCGCGTGGCGCTTCCACGGCGCCCACGCCGCGCCCGGCCCTGACTTTGACATCGGGCTTCTCGGGCTTGATGCCGCGGGTGAGCAGCTTGTCCAGTATCATGATGCTGTTCTCCACCACGTGCACGGACTCGACGAGCTGAGCCACGCTGATGAAGTAGGGGTTGTAGCAGGGCGCCTTGAGGCCGAAGACCCCGGCGATCTTTTTAGCCATGGGATGCAGCTTATCGTGGTTGACGTTGAAGCGAGCCAGCGCTCCTACCTGGAAGGATTCGCGAAGGTGCTTGGTCCACTTGGCGGTCGATTGCGGCACGCAGAACTCGTTGGTCACCTTCTGGTAATCGTTGACGGGGATGGGCTTGCAGTCGGTGGAGCCGATCATGCCGCCGATGAGGGCGTACTCATCGGGCTTG
>CAIMUM010000085.1 GCA_903844685.1 uncultured Dehalococcoidia bacterium | reverse complement strand
GGGTTAAGGGGAACGTCTCGCCCCCGGCCAACACCAATAGCCTGTCCTCCAGCTATGCGTCTTATTCCCAGGGGTCTAACTTTGCGCCCACAGTGCAAAACACCGTAATTGTCTACCGCGGCATCGAGGCAGCAATCAGCGCCTATGATGGCGCGAAGCCGTCCGGCGGTTCGCTGTCAAACCCCGCTATCGGCGATGAGTGCTTCCTGAACAATTCTGTGCCTATTGACAGGCTGCTGGTATTCAGGAAGGCCAATGTGGTTGTGTGGATATGGCTGAAGCAGTATAAAAGCGGGGACATTGAAGGCTACGCCGGAACTGTGGAGAAAAAGATTACTTTCTGATCGCCACCCGCTCCCCTGTGTAGTCCAGTTTCATAAATTAACAACCTTGAAAATCGTGCTGAATTAACATATTATTGACTTCGGCGTCATACCTCTTCACACATGTCGCCCCGGAATTATCTCATTAGGATCAGGAGGTTTTAACCATGTTTGATCTGGATAAGTTTTCATTGAAAGGCAAGACCGCTGTGGTGACCGGAGGGGGTAGGGGAATAGGAAGGGCCTGTGCTATCGGCTTTGCCAGGGCGGGCGCGAAGGTTGCCGTCACCAGCCGTAAGATAGCAGATCTGGAATCAACGGCAGCCGAGATAAAATCGTTCGGCGGCGAGGCGTTTCCCATCCAGGCACACCTGGGCAAAATGGATGAGATACAGAAAATGGTTGCCACCGCCATGGAGAAACTTGGCGGAAGGATAGATATCCTGGTCAATAATGCCGGCGCCAGTCCCAACATGGCCAGTGTACTGGATTCCGATGAAAGGCTCTGGGATACCATTATTAACCTAAACATGAAGGGGTTATATTTTACCAGCCAGGCGGTAGCCAATATCATGAAAAAGCAGGGAGGCGGGAAGATAATCAATGTCGCTTCGATAGACGGGTTCAAACCAGAATTGGGGGTGAGTATCTATTCGATATCCAAAGCGGGTGTGCGCATGATTACCAAGGCCTTCGCTGCTGAATTGACCCCTTTCAATATCCAGGTCAATACCATTGCCCCGGGACCGATCGATACTAAGATGATGAACTCTCACTGGTTCCACTTGACGCCGGAGGAAGCCAAAAAACAAAAGGAGATGGTAGAGAAGATGCTGCCCATAGGGCGCATTGGAGATCCTGATGAGATAGCCGGCGCGGCGATATATCTGGCCTCCGCCGCTTCAAACTACACCACCGGTGCGGAGATAGTCATAGATGGCGGGCTCCTGATAGGCAATATTCAGCAGGCGTAGGATTGACAGCAAGGCCTGTACGTTTTTGAGGCGGGTTAAAAGCTCCAGGCGGGTACGGGGTTTATGCCGGATATAAAGTTTCTTTTCCAACCGGAATCCATAGCAATCGTGGGCGCTTCCTCTAACAAAGGGAAGCTGGGACACACAGTGATAAGCAACCTGATCTCCGGTGGATATAAGGGCAAGGTATTTCCCGTTAACCCGGCGGGTGGGGAGATACTGGGACTGCCGGTATTTAAAGACGTTAATGCCGTTCCCTCCGACATCGACCTGGCGGTTATCATTATTCCCGCCGGCGCCGTTTTGGAAGTTGTGAGAAGTTGCGCTGATAGGCGGACTAAATTCGCTGCAATCATAACCTCGGGCTTCTCCGAGATAGGCAATTCGGAAGTGGAGAGGACGATGGTCAGCTATGCCAATGCTCATGATATGCGCATCCTCGGTCCCAATATCATTGGCATTTATTCATCGTCTGTTTTAATGAATGCTACCTTCGGCCCGGGCGATATACCGGCCGGCAATGTGGCCATCGTTACCCAGAGTGGCGCCCTGGGTGTAGGTATGATCGGAAAGGCGAAAGTGGAAAATATCGGGCTGTCAGCCATCGTTTCAATCGGCAACAAGGCGGACCTTGATGAAGTGGAGATACTAAATTACCTGGCAGCGGATGCCGATACCAGGGTTGTCATGATGTATATCGAAGGGATTACGCACGGGGAAAAATTGGTTGAGATATTGCGTGCTGTTACCAGAGTAAAACCGGTAGTGGTGGTTAAATCGGGAAGATCGAAACGCGGCGCGATGGCCGCTGCCTCTCACACTGGTTCGCTGGCCGGTGAAGACAGGGTATTTGATGATATCGCACGGCAATGCGGCGTGATACGTGCTGAAGGTTTGCAGGAGGCGATGGAATGGTGCAAGTTCCTGGCTACTGTCCCTCAACCCGGGGGAGAAAATACTGTGATAATTACCAATGGAGGCGGTATCGGAGTGCTGACCGCCGATGCCTGCGAGAAATATGGCATCAATCTCTATGACAACCTGCCTGATTTGAAGAAGACATTTGCCTCCGTGGTACCGGAGTTCGGCTCTACCAAGAACCCGGTGGATATGACAGGACAGGCTACAGCAGATAACTATATTACTGCCATCGATGCGGCGCTGCAGAATGACAATATCAATTCTGTCATTTGCCTGGGATGTGAAGCAGGAAGTTTCGAACCTGATAAATTCGCGGTTAGCGCGGAGGATTTGGTAAACGCCGGAAAGCTGCAGAAGCCCGTTGTTTTTTCTTTTATTGGAGGTTCCATGGTGGAGGATGCCATTCAGAGGCTGAAGTTTAAAGGTGTGCCTGTATTTAACGATGTGCTGCAGGCTACATCCTGTCTCGCTGCTATTTATGATAATTACCGGCAGAAGGTAACCGTGGTTGCTGTGCCCGAACAGTTAAAGATTGACGAGCATGCGATTACCGGGGTGCTGGAGATGGTCAAAAAGGAGGGCAGGCGCCTGCTGTATTCATTTGAAGCCCAGCGGATAATGGGGGCTGTTGGGATAGCTAGCCCCGAGAGCAAGATCGCCCGTTCATTGGAGGAAGCCATTAATTTTGCCGGGGATATAGGCTACCCGGTGGTCATGAAAGTTGTATCGAGGGATATCGTTCATAAAAGCGATGCCGGCGGGGTCGCGCTGGATATCGATAACAAAGAAGAGGTCGCCGACGCCTACGAGGCCATCATGCAAAATTGCCGGCGCTTCAATGCGGACGCGCAAATCGAGGGGATTGAAGTATCTCAGCAGGTTAGCCCCGGCGTGGAAACGATAGTCGGGGCACGACGTGACCTTTCCTTCGGCCCGATTGTGATGTTCGGTTTGGGCGGTATTTACGTGGAAGTGATGAAGGATATCTCTTTCCGCTCTTTTCCTCTCAGCCGCAGTGAAGCTACAAAGATGATCAGTGAGATCAAAACCTATCCCCTGCTGCTCGGCGTGAGGGGTGAAAAACGCAAAGATATCGATGCTCTGGCCGATGCCGTATTGAGGGTGGGAACGATTATTAAAAAGTTCCCGGAGATCTCGGATATCGAAATAAATCCCCTGGTAGCCTATGAATATGGACAGGGAGTTAAAGCAGTGGACGTGCGAATAATGCTGTCCACCCAGGAGGCAGGCAAATGAAAAGTTTGATAGTAGGCTCTATGGATGGCGACGCCGGCAAGACCAGCCTGATAATAGGCCTTGCCAGGGCTTCTGGTAAATCCTTTGGCTACATTAAGCCACTGGGTGACAGGCTGGTTTACCGCAAAAAGCGGGTATGGGATTATGACGCCTCCCTGATGACCAACATATTCGGGATGACGCAAAACCCCGAAGATATCACTGTAGGATTTGAGCATTTAAAGCTGAGATTTAAGTATGACGAGGCTGGGGCTAAAAATCGTGTGCTGGCCATGGCTGAGGAAGTCGGCGCCGGCAAAGACATACTCTTTGTGGAGGGCGGCAAAGATATTGAGTACGGCATCTCTTTCTACCTTAATGTCCTTTCTCTGGCGGAATACCTGAATGGAAAGCTGGTGATACTGGTGGGCGGAGATGAAAACTATATAGTAGATAACGTGATTTTTATCAAAAAATACCTGGTTTTCAGCGGGATGGATTTCGGCGGCGTAATCATCAATAAAGTCCGCAACGTTGAAGACTTTAGGGATGTTTACATTCCGATGATGGACAAGGCCGGTATTAATATACTCGGGGTGATACCTTACCGGGAGGAATTGACATTTTTCTCAATGGAATACCTGTCTCAATACCTGCTGGCAAGGGTGGTGGCAGGAGAAGAATGGCTGAACAGGCGTATTAGCAATATATTCGTAGGCGCGTCTTCGGTTGATTCAGCTTATTCCGATATCCTCTTCCATAAGGAAAATAAACTCGTTATTACCAGCGGCGACCGTTCGGATATGCTGCTCGCATCGTTTGAGGATAAATGCACCGCGGCGGTTATCCTGACCAACAATATATTGCCGCCGCAAAATATCCTGGCTAAAGCTAACGAGAAGAAAATACCGGTATTGCTGGTTCCCATCGGCGTTTATGAGACAGCCAGACAGATAGAATCCCTTACCCCGCTGATTACCAGTAAGAATACCGATGAAATCGTGCTGATGGAACAGTTAGTCAGAGAAAACGTTAAAATTGATGAGTTATTTAAAGATTGAGCGGGTAAATATTATATTTGCGCCCCGCTATCGAGGCTGCTATAATCATTCAAAGCTTGCGGTACATTATTTTAACGTAAATATCCAACCGTGCAACCTCCCGCAATCCCTTGCGTGAGGTTTTTATTTGTGCCGGAAGGGAGTGTAAGGAATGTCAGAAGATAAATCCCAAAAATTGGAGACCATGAGGCACTCTGCCAGCCATGTTATGGCCGAAGCGGTGCAATCTTTATATCCCGGAGTGAAATTCGGCATCGGGCCTGCCATCGAAGATGGATTTTATTATGATTTCGAATTGCTGAGGCCCCTGGCGGTTGAGGATTTGCCGGCAATTGAGCTGAAGATGAAAGAGATAATTGCCGCCGATTTGCCCTTTGTCAGTGAAGAGAAAACCATCAAAGAAGCGTTGAAACTTTTTGCCGATCAGAAATATAAAACCGAGTTGATAAAAGACCTGGGTGAGGAGAAAGTCACGGTCTACAGGCAGGGTGGTTTTACCGACCTTTGCCGGGGGCCTCATGTCAAGAAGACCGGCGAGAT
>CAIMUM010000084.1 GCA_903844685.1 uncultured Dehalococcoidia bacterium | reverse complement strand
GCCTCGGAGGGTGATTTCCTGGGCATTATAAGCCTTGGCTGTGTTATGGAAAACATGTGGCTCATGGCCAATTCCCTGGGCATCGGTTTTCACATAATGAGCGCCCTCGGAGCGGACCCGGTAGAAAAAGAGGTGAAGAGAATCCTTAATATCCCCAAACAACTGAAGATAGCCTTTGCCTGCCGTTTGGGCTATCCCATTTCTGAGCCGGCCAAATACCTGAGGGTGCGACGTGATGTGGAGGATTTCACGCACCATAACCGGTTTGGCAACAAAGGCCTCAAATGAGAATAATAACGGCCGGTAGGGAAAAGGGGATGCCCTCAGAAAGATTTAAGTCGCTGCGCGCGGATACAGGTATGTGCAAATCGTGATCAAGACGGCCGTGCATAGGATCAGTACCGTGAAATCCACTCCCAGGCCATATACACTTGTCCCATTCTCCAGCATCAAGGCGCGCAGCGCATCGACTTCGTAGGTCAGGGGATTGCCGTGGGCAACGGCCTGCAACCAGGGCGGCATAATGGAGATGGGATAGATGGCATTGCTGGCAAAGAAAAACGGCATGGTCAGCACCTGGCCTATTCCCATGAAGCGCTCCCGTGTTCTGACCAGGAACGCTATGATTAATGAGAACGCGGAGAACAATGTGGCGGCCAGGACTACCGTAAAGATTACACCAAGCAGCGCCAGGGGATTCCAATTCATTTTAACGCCGATCAGTAATGCTAATATATAGACAACAGCAGCCTGTGTAAGTGCTCGGGCGCCGCCTGACATTGATTTACCCAGGGCAAGAGCGCCCCTCGGGGTGGGTGATGCCAGGAATTTATGGATAATCCCCAGGTCACGCTCCCAGATGACGGACATGCCTCCGAAGATAGCTATGAATAGTACGCTTTGCGCCAGGATGCCGGGAGCAAGGAAGTCCAGGTAACTTAGATTCCCCGTGGGGATTGCACGTGTCTGAGCAAATACCTCACCGAAAAGCAGCAGCCATAATACCGGCTGCACCGCGCGCATGAGGAGCTCGGTCGGGTCATGGCGCATTTTGCGTATTTCCAGCTCAACTATGACCAGCGACTTCCGGATGAAGCTGACAGTGCCGATAATTACAGACTTCAACCCAGCCTCCTTGCCGTGCGCCTGGTCTGCTGTGTCTCCCGGTAGTCGCGTCCGTCGCCTTCAGCTTCTATCTCGCTGCCGGCGAAATGTACAAAGACATCCTCCAGGGTGGCGCCTTCTTTGCCGATGGCTGACTTGAGCTCGGATGGTGACCCGAGCGCGGCTACTTTGCCCCGGTGCATGATCGCCACCCTGCCACAAAGCAGATCAGCCTCCTCCATGAGATGTGTAGTCATAAATATGGTGGCGTCATAGTTATCACGCAGATCGGTGATGAGGTCTCCAACGGCCCTCCGGGCCAGGGGATCCAGGCCTATGGTAGGTTCGTCCAGGAACAAGACTCTTGGCCTGTGCATCATCGATTGGGCAATTTCCAGCCGCCTTATCATGCCGCCGGAATAAGTGCGCACAAGCCGGTTAGCATCATCCGCCAGATCCATAAAGGACATTACATCGTGAATCCGCTTGTTGCGTTCACGGCGGGGTATGTCGTAAAGCTTGGCAAAAATCAACAGGTTTTCGTATCCGGTGAGCGTGCCGTCCGCGGAGAGCATCTGCGGAACATAGCCTATGACCCTCCGCACAGCGGAGGCTTGGTGCACGATATCGTAACCTGCCACACTGGCGTTGCCCGATGTGGGCGGCAATAGAGTGGTCAGCATCTTAATTGCCGTTGTTTTCCCTGCCCCGTTCGGCCCCAGCAGACCGAATATTTCACCCTGCTCCACCGCGATGGATAGGTTGTCACAGGCAATCAGATCGCCGAATCTTCGGGTAAGCGCGTTGGTCTCAATGATTTTCATAAATATATAATTTGATGTTAAATTTCTCTCATCCGCCTTTTCGGGCAGAAACTATAATTTGCCTATCAGATATAATTTGGCATATCACTTCTGCAGTTTCTGCAGGTCCGCAGTGGCCCGGGTGGTCAACAGGTCATCCTGGGAAAGCTTGAGCGTGGTTTCCAGGTCCGCCGTGGCCAGGTCCGGCTTGCCGGCCGCCGTATAAACGAGGCTCCGGTTATAGTAGGAGAATGCATCCGACGGGGCTATCTGAACGGCCTTATCTGCATCTTCCAGGGCCGGGCCCGGTTTACCCGTAGCAACATAGATCAGGCTTCTCGTGCAGTAAAATTGCGCATTGGTGGAGTCGAGTTCTATAGCTTTATTGGCATCGGCCAGAGCCTGCTCATATTTCTGGTTCTTATAATATGAATAGGCACGTTCACTGTAAGCCGGGGCGAAATCCGGTTTAAGTGAAAGGGCTATATTAAGGTCATATATACCGATGCTGAACTGCCACTGGTTATTGTGGAAACGCCCCAGTTCGTAGTGGGCCCGGTAATATTTTGGGGCTATCTCTATGGCTTTAAATAAATCTGTAACGGTATATGGGTTCAGGCGTTTGCTTTTGTAATACCAGGCGCGGGCGATATAGGCATCCGCCAGCTTGTCTTTCAGGGTGTCATCGTCCGGCGCCGTCGCCAGCGCGCCCGTGGCTGCCTCAATCGCCCTATCGTAATCGTCCGCCGCCGGCATTTGCTCCGTGCTCACATAGGGCGAAGGGACAACGGCCGCAGCGCTATTATTTTCGGCCTCGGCGGCGGGTTTGTCCTGCTGAGAAGAGCTGCCGCCCTGCGTGAGATTGTCCTGCACCGGGTTAGCCGGCCCGGCGCAGGCCGGCAGCAGGATCATGAGGACGGCCGTGCAAATGATTATCTTGACTAAAGGTGATTTCATCTCGTTGTTAGAGAAATTTCGCCGCAGCATATGCAGTGTTTCCGGGGAAAACCTTATAGCTCGTAGAATACGCATATATTATATGTTCAATCCTGCACATTCACAAAATAGCCGTATTTAATACAAATAACAGCTTGCTTAATTAGATTTTAATAATGCCCCGTTATAATCGCTGTGTTAAATGAAATGCGGAACAAAATCATATGACACGCCAAATATTGAAGTTCATGCTCATATATCTCGTTTTCACCCTTATGATCACGATCATCGTAGCCCATATCTGCGGCGGCAACGTGCCCCAGCAGGTATCCGCCCTGTCTGTCATTAAAGTGCTGCAAATGCCGGTCAGCAAGGCTTTTATCCACTTCTGCAGCTGTTGATACCTGCCCAACTGTTATAAATGGAACCTTACGACTTGAGGGCGTTGGTTATGGCAGGGTCAAGCCCCTCGAATTGAGACAGCCAGGCCAACCTCTCTCTCTTCAGGGTTTTACTCAATGCCGCAACTTTTTCCTTCGGATAATAATTGTTCAAATCAAAGCGGCCCATATCGAGGCCGGGTATCTCGACCGGAACTTCATATCCCCAGTAGTCGTCCTTTTTCCAGGTAATTTTGTCACGGGCTATCATCTCAAGGATTTTCACCGAGTCGAAAACGGTGATTTTCTGCCCGCCGGTCAGTCCGCCCACCTTCCCGGTATTCAAGAGGTAGCATTGCATGTGCGGATTCTTCCTCAGGATACTAAGGAACAGGTTGCCTTCCTCCTCCTCTGACCCTACGATGAAGGGATTGGTGCCGACCACCCGGCGCTGTTTCCCGGCTTCGGACGGGTCGCCCGCTGAAGTCTCAACCGATTCGCCCAGCATAAAAGACGCCGCTCCCCATTCCTGTGAAAGCTTGACCACGGGCGGTACTATCTCATTGTGCCTGGTGATGAATACTATGTAGTCAACCCTCTCCAGATCTATATCTTTGTCTGTGAAAGCTATGTCCCGCCGCTTTACCATGGCACGGCCGTTGGACGTCAGCGTGGAATCGAAGAAATCAACCTTGCCTGTTACCCGGTCCACATGGACATTTTCAAGTATTGCCCTCGGGCTTATAGCGGCTGCATACAATAGCGGCTGGGCTGCGGGTTCAAGCCCGTCCGTCTTCATATAGAAGGATTCTTCCGTCCCAATTGCGCTGCTGTCTGATTTCAATATAACTACATCGTCCTGGCGGATTATCACCCGCTCGGGCGGACGCAGCCAGTGTGAATGGCAGGCCAGCGACGTCTTGCCCGTGCCGCTTAACCCGAAGAGCAGAAAGCCCCTGTCTACAAGCTTGCCGTCCTTCATAATGCGCAGGATCTTGCTGGCAGCATGCAGGCCCAGGTTCCCCTCCCTCTTGGCCCAGTACATTACCTGCCGCAACATGGCCTTTTTGTTCTCGCCCTTGTAATCGCTGCCCATGATAAGCGTCACTCCCGCCTCGGGGAAAACCAGCACCT
>CAIMUM010000083.1 GCA_903844685.1 uncultured Dehalococcoidia bacterium | reverse complement strand
TTTGCCCGTCTCGACGGTCTGGCCCAGCACCGGCGTTATCTTGATGTTGAAGACCTCGCCGTCCACGTCCACGCTGAATTCCGTGGGCATATCGGCGCCAGGTTGGTTGGGAGCAGCAGCAGGCATGGGGACGGCCAGTACCTCCTCCTTGGCCTCGCCCTTGAGGAACTTGAGAGCGACCTGCGGATAAAGGGCGTAGGTCATCAGGTCCTCTTCCTTATGCAGGATGCCAAGCTTGTGTGCCTCGTCCTTAAATTTCGCCAACTCCGGCTCGATGTGTTCACCCGGCCTGGCCGTAATTATCTTATTATCTCCGGCTACCATCTTGCGTACTTCCTCGTTGATCTCACCGGGCGGCCTGCCGTAATATCCCAGGAAGTAGTCCTTGACCTCTTTGGTCACTTTCTTATATCTCTCACCGTTGAGCACGTTGAGCACGGCCTGGATGCCCACTATCTGGCTGGTCGGCGTGACCAGAGGAGGGTAGCCCAGGTCGGCGCGCACCTTGGGTATCTCCTCCAGCACCGCGCCAATCTTATCCAGAGCGTTCTGCTCTCGCAACTGGCTGATCAGGTTGGAGTACATACCGCCCGGTATCTGGTGCAGCAATACATTTACACTGGGGCGCGTGGCCTCGGCGGTCAGCAGCATGCGGTACTTTCCCGCCATGGCTGCGAAATCCTCGCCTATCTCGTAGAGCAACTCCAGGTCCAGCCCGCTGTCCCAGGGCGTGCCCCGGAAGGCGGCCACCACGCTCTCGGTGGGTGGTTGGGAGGTTCCCCAGGCGAAGGGCGAGAAAGCGGTATCCAGTATGTCCGCGCCGGCCTCGGCGGCTGCCTGGTAGCTCATGGGCGCCATGCCGCTTGAGCAGTGCGAATGCAGGTCAATAGGTACCTTCACCGTTTTTTTTATGGCCTTGAATAGCGCTGTTGTCTCGGGCGGGGAGATAAGCCCGGCCATATCCTTGATACAGATAGAGTCGCAGCCCAGGTTCTCCAGCTTTTTTGCCATCCCGGCGAAGCCTTCCACCGAGTGTACCGGGCTGATGGTGTAGCAGATGGTGCCCTGCACGTGTACCTTGTATTTCTTACACTCACGGATAGCCAGTTCCATGTTCCTGATATCATTGAGCGCGTCGAAGATGCGGAAGACATCCACGCCGTCCTTGACAGCCAGGCGCACGAACTCCCTCACGACATCGTCGGCGTAATGCCGGTAGCCCACCAAGTTCTGGCCGCGCAGCAGCATCTGCAGGTGCGTGTTCTTGACCTTGCTGCGGATGTCTTTCAGGCGGTCCCAGGGATCCTCGTTGAGGTAGCGTATGGCCGTATCGAAGGTGGCGCCGCCCCACATCTCCAGCGAAAAAAAGCCCACCCTGTCCATTTTCTCCACGATGGGCAGCATGTCGCGCGAGCGCATGCGCGTGGCGATGAGCGACTGGTGCGCGTCGCGCAGGGTGGTATCCGTTATCTTAATTGCCATGTTGTTATCCTCTCCGATTTTGACTGCCTTACATCAATCAGG
>CAIMUM010000082.1 GCA_903844685.1 uncultured Dehalococcoidia bacterium | reverse complement strand
CGCAACGTTGACCTGAATAAAACAGGAGACTTTCCTCGCAGCATGCTGGTTGATTGCCTGGGCCAGTTTTAACGAGTCTATGCTGTGGATCACATCGCTAATTTCCAGGGCGTCTTTCACCTTGTTGCCCTGGAGATGTCCTATGAAGTGCAGGCGTATCAACGACCGGATATCATAAATCTCTTTGAATTTGGGGCCGGCTTCCTGCACCCTGTTTTCGCCAAAATCATGTATTCCGCACTGGTAAGCCAGGCGCATTACCTTCGACGGGGAATTTTTCGTAACTGCTATTAGCCTGACCGAGTTGAATTCTCTATGGCCTTTTTCACAGGCAACTGCAATTCGCTTGCTCACCCATTCTATGTTGCCTGCTATAGCATCATCTGCATTAAAGTGTTTCACTTCACAGAAACAATATCACTCGTAGATTTTTTCGTCCTCAGCACGCGCTTCCTGTGCGTCATCCTCCACGTCCCTGACTTTAGCAGCAGGAGCAAGCGTCTCCCGGTAGTACTCATGCTGTATTATCATGTTCATTATTTCGCTGGTACCCGTCCAGATGATGAGAAGCCTGGCATCCCTGAGCATCCTCTCAATCGGGTATACGTTAGTATAGCCAATGCCACCAACCACCTGCATAGCGTTATTGATCACTTCCCAAGCAGTCTCAGTACCAAATTTTTTAGCTTCCGATACCAGCCGCCTTGAATAGCCGGTGCTTCCCAGTGCATCCACAGCGGTTGATGCTCCGTGAACGAGTGCAAAGGCCGCATCCAGCCTGGTAATACTCTCCGCAACCTTAAAGCTGACGCCTTCAAACTCGCGTATTTTATGGCCGAACGCTTTTCGTTTATCGGTGTACCTGGTAGCTATCTCAAGCGCAGCTCTGGCGAGCCCCAAAGCCCCGGCAGCCGAGGTCATCCTCTCAGGAATCATCATCTGATTAAATACATCCGCTCCCCTGTTCAAACCCAGAATGAGATTCTCCTTGGGTACTTTGGTATCTTTAAATACCAGCCTTCCTGCCCCTCCACCCCTGGTACCCAATAATCCATAAATGTATTTGGCCTCGACGCCCATGTTACGTTCAACTATAAAAGCGCTGATTGATTTGCCGGGTGTCCCTTCCGTCCTGGCATAGACTAAAAATATATCAGCTCCCTCAGCTCCAACAACAAACCTTTTCTGTCCATTTAATATATAGTAATCACCTTTTTGGACCGCAGTAGTAGTGGCCCCAAAAAAGTCGGAACCCCCGCGCGGCTCGGTCAGCGCTTCGGCGCAGAAGATCTTGCCCTTCAGCAGCGGTTCAAGGTATTTCTTCTTTTGCTGGTCTGTGCCGAAAACATCAAGCGCTTCCCCCACTATACTCACCAGTGAGAAAAGACAGCCCAAAGACATGCCCAGAACGCCAATTTCCTCCAGTGCAATGATCTCGTCAACCCATTTCAGGGCTCTTCCACCATACTGCTTGGAGAAACGTAATCCCAGCAGGTGATTTTGGGCCAGGCCAATAACGTAATCGCGCGGATACCTGATCTTATCAGCATCCATGTCCAGCAAAAGCTGCCTGGGGACGGATTTCACATATTGCCGGACCTCATCCCTTAACGCTTTTTGCCCATCGGTCATCAGAGATTCCAACATGATCTCACCTCGCTAACTATAATTAACGATAATTCCGCCTGGGAATACTACTTCACGACAATATTCAGCAGCTTGCCGGGG
>CAIMUM010000081.1 GCA_903844685.1 uncultured Dehalococcoidia bacterium | reverse complement strand
TTTTTGAAAATTTTAAAAAGGTTTTTTCCTTCTCGAGAAGTCATGGCACGAGAATATCCACTGCCTCCGGGTTCCATACGAATCTACTTCTACTACGCAATGCACTTCAGAGACCTTCTACGATGGCAGGGTCACCATACCTGGCGGTTGCTGAGAGGCGATAAAGAAATGCAGGCTTTGGCCAAACGGGAGAATGATATTGCTGCCCTCAAAGATTGGCTGATGTCTCCCTGATTGATTTCCGGGCAAAAACTGGAGGTCCTGATTACTTTAGGATCGATCTATATTTTATGATTGCGGACTTATTTTCGGGGGGCAGGTCAATTTATTGGCTGACAGGGTTTTCCGGCCGGCCTATTTGCCGGTCGACCATATATACCAGGCCGCTCTGGGCGTGCCGTTGCCTCCCAGCAGTCCCATGCTGTTGAAGGGCTCCGCCAGCGCTATGGGATCGTAGAGGTAGCTCCACACCGAAAATTCCGGGTTCAAATCCCCGGTACGCGCCAGAAATACCTTCACGTATTCCGCCTGCTCTGCCTCGCTGCCCGGCCAGCCGGCCGGGCCCTCTGTGCTCTGCCAGCCTGTCCCGTTGATGGCCAGCGGCTTACCTGTATGGGCTTTGATACTGGTGAAATAGTCATCGGGGATGTCTGACGGCGTTTTATAGATCATGCCCGGGTAAGTGTCGAAGGCGATTAAATCCGCCCTGGGGAATTTATCTAACAGGAACCACAGGTTCTTTGACGTGTTATCGGTCCCGCCGTAGAGGCCGCCGTTCAGTCCCTTCATTTTCTCGAGCTGGAATACGGTGAATATTTTGGTGCCCGGCGATACTGCCTTGACCGCTTCGTACGTCCGGTCGAAGAGCTTGACGAATTTGCCAAAATTGGCCGGCGAATTGGCGTAAAGTGCGTCGGTATCGATCCCCAGTCCCAGGTAGCGCGGCTGGTACTTGGATGCGAAGTCAGCCGCGCCGGCCACGTATTTTTGCTGCGTCTTTTCGTCCAGGCTGCGCAGCAGCTGTCCCCCGGACTGGTTGAAGGCGGTGACTTCGATAATTGCCGTCAGGCCGTTCAGGTATGACTGTTCCACCAGCAGCGTGGGGAAGCCGCGTGCGTTTTCGAACTCGTGCCAATCCCCGGACCAGATCAGGGCATTGCCGGCACTCCTGGCTGTCTTGAAAGAGTCGATTATGTCGTAGGGCTGCGCTGATTTAGGCGAGAACCCCACACCTGACAGCTTGCCGGGGACCGTAGCATTATCGGTTGGGCGTGCGTAAAACGATCGCCCGGGCGGCAGCCCGCATGCGGCAACTGAAATGAGCAGGGCCAGCGCCAGCAGGGCGGCTGCCCATACCCTATTATTATCTGTCAATCCTGAAGATCCATTTGAACAGATTGATGAGCCCGTCGAAGATGAAGTAGATGCCGTCAACCATCCTGTCCAGGGCGTTCTCGATGCCTTCGCCCATTATATCAATGATGGCCTGCAGTCCGTAGGGCCGGTAGGTGGGTTGGGAAGGCGCCGGAAACAGGGACTCAGGCAGCGATTCAGGCGGAGGTGGTGTGGCCGCGCGTGTACATGGTTCCTTGCTGACAATGGTCGTGGCAGCAGGAGATGGTGGCATGGCTGCGCGTGTAGATGGTTCTTCGCTGATAACGGTAATGGCAGCAGGCGCGGCCGGCTGACCGTTGTAGTTGAAGGCCCATTTGTACAGGGATATCAGTCCATTGAATAACAGGTTTGTGGCGGTATCCAGCCCGCCGTATGCGTGGCCCATGGGAGGCGGTGGTTTCTGCTGTGGTTCCTTTTTCCCCGCGGATTTACTAGGCTGCCTTCTGACGCCCAGAAGGAAGAGCAGGCCGAAGGCCAGCGATGCCACGAAGACAACGATTAAAATGATGGTCATAGTGGAGCCCGGGCCGGTCACGGCCTGTGGCACTGACTGCGTGGCGCGTTCAATTAAATTTGTGCAGGAGGGGTATTGACAGAACACTTTATATACCTTACAATAGATTAGAAATATATCACAACCTATGGAAAAGTTAAACTGGTAGAGCTAGGAATTAAAAGGCGAAAAAATAAATGATATCAACCGTAACCGTTAGCACGATTACCACTATAACTTCTATTACCAGCATCACCAGCATAGCCGCGATGGGAATAGGCGCCGGCATCACCATTTTTGCTGTCCTGCTGCTCATTGGCCTGCTGACGACCAAGGAATTGGTGGGGGCTTCCGATGGAAGTCGGCAGAGTCTGATCAGCCGCTGCCTAAATATCAGCATCATACCGCTGGTTGTGAGTTTCGCTGTCATAGTTGCCCTCAAGGTATTCGAGATCTTAGGGTAGGATAAAGGGCATAACGCAGTAGAGCATCGAATTGGCAATTCCGTGAGCAAGGGTCACTCCCAGGAGCGACCCTGATTTTTTTACCATGGCTGTGAAGAGCAGCGCCACCAGGAAAACGAAGGCCACGTCCAGCATCGAATAGTGCCCGAGGTGCAGCACCGCAAATATCAGGCTGACATAAAGTACACTCCACAATCCCATAACCCTGTCCGAGAGAGTCTGCATCACGCCGCGGAAGATAATCTCCTCCACGAAGCCGGTGGTCAGTATCAGGATAACTGACGTCGCCAGCACGCCCGGCAAAGTGAAGCTGCTGACAAGGGGTACAGGTCTGAGTATCAAATATTCCGACACACCCAGTCCCAGGCCGATGGCGATGCCCAGGACGACCTGCAGCGGCCATCCTTTGCTGATCAGTCCCACGTCGCGCGGGCGCAGGCCTGTATTGAGCATGACTATGACGGTGGCTGCCAGCAGCGGTCCGTAGATGAGCAGGTACCAGTAGATCTGCGGTATGGGCGCCAGCGGCATGGAGAGGCTGAGTATGCGTATGAGCGGGGCCAGGCAGAGCACGGTGAAAAGGTTGCGCTGCGCCTGGTCCGGGGCCAGGGCCGCCTGGACGACGAAGACCACCAACAATATGCCATGGCAGATAATGCCCGCCATGAGCTGAAGGTAGACCGTCAGGACCTCGGCCGCAGTGAGGGCCACCAAGGCCAGCAGGTAGGGGAAGAGGTTGACCCTCCCGTTCAGGAGCTGCATATCTGTCTGCATCAGGCTATTAATTGTTTCTCAGTAGAGCTAACTCGTTGGCCAGGTTGGTGCGTATATCGACTTTAAAGGTGCGGCCGTCCAGTGATTGCCTATCCTTCGACATTTCCACGCTGGAGCCGGGCTTGAAGCTCAGCTCTAGGGAGGTTACCTCGCCGCCGTTGAGGTGGCTGGCCAACCAGGTGGCTATATTTTGTGTCTTAATATTATGCACTACCACGACAATATTTTCACCAGGCCCGACGGACGCGCCGCCGTTTCCGACCGTGCCCTCGGCCAGGCTTATGCCGTTGCCCCGCACCTCGTATCCGGCGGTGGAGAGGGTGGCAGTGTCCTTTCCGCGGTTGGTCACACGTACCTCTTGGATCACCTGCAGGCTGTCGGATCCGACCGCGCCCCAGTGTGAGCTGAGCCCGGTGACGGCCAGCCCCGTCACGGGCAGCGGCCTCTCGCCTTCCAATTTTTTATAGTTGAGCAGGTCCGTTTTCACGTTGCGTTGGTAGGTGAAGGGATAAGGAAATGAGAACCAGCCGAATCCGATATAGGCCGTCCCACGCAGCGATAATGTGCTGGACTCGCCCTGGCTGATGTGCCCGGCCAGGCAGGGCCATATCTGGCTGCCCTCTACCGCGGCCCTGAATTTAAGCAGGCTATCCTGATGCGATGCCAGCACGGCTGGCTCAGTAAGCAGGATGTCGGCCGCCTTGACACCATTCACGAAAGCCTCGCAGTTGAGCCCTGCCAGCCCGATGGAGACGGCATTGGGGTTGTAAACCGTAAGCTGCAGGTCGGCTGTGAAAAGGTCGGGCGAGGCGCTTACCAGAGTGTAGCTTACGCCCTTGACCTGAGGCATTTCCAGGTTGAGCTGGCGTGCCAGTCCCGCCGGTTCTGCGCTACAGCCGGCCAGCAGCAGTGCCAACGCCAGGCAAATTGCCGTATATACCTTATATATATATGTCACATGCATGTAATCACCTGTGCCCTGCCGCGTTCCTATCTTTATAAACGCTATCAGCATATCTGAAAGCGGGCGGGAATTCAAGCAGCCACGGCCAAGACTGTTAAAAGCGAGGCAAATAAATTATACTTGACCGGTAGAAGGTCAAGGGCATACCCGAAATTAGCAGGGCTAAGAATGGGCAATAGGAGAGTACGATAATGAATATCTGCAAGATCCGATATATCTCAGGTCCATTGCTTTTATCACTTGTTGTCCTGTTGTGCTCTTGTGCAGCAAATCCGCCGACATCCTCGCAATTGATAAATGCCCCGGCAGCTACTGAAAATAGATCAGCTACAAAGGCGGTATCAAAGATCTCTGCTGATAACAAAACAGCAACAGAAGCGGCGCCGCCTGAACCAAATATCCAGGATACCCAAATATCACAGGGACCTTCCGAGCTTATAACAATATCTGCAGTGGATTCAGATAATATGAGCAATTATTCTGGGAAAGAAGTAATTGTTGAAGGAACAGTTGTAGAGTTAGGCTCAATTATCAATCCCGACCTGGGTAATGCGCTGGTCTTATATTTCAACAATCCTAATCAACATGTGGAAAGTAATGAAGCATGGGTAAAAGGGATGACCGGGACGGATTTCAGGGTGATTATTAAGGAAAATGATATATCCAAGTTCTGTTACCGGTCGATGTTTGTGGGGCGCAGAATGGCAGTAAAAGGAGAAATGGATCTTTATCACGACGCCCCGGTGATATTTGTAAGTGATCCTTCACAAGTTACATTTATCGGTACGCCCCCGGCGACCGAACCTTCATTATCCATTGTCATCACGTGTACGACAGAAATTGCTGACAATATCACCTGGTCTCGCTATCAGGGTACTATAACAAACAATAATACCGAATGGGCGGTTCACGATCTATATTTAGGAGAAAATAAACTTACTGATTGCATCCCCCCCAAGGGTTGTCCGGCCATTGCCCCACTTTATATGGGGAAGCAACAGATCATGAAGGGTACAACGTGTCCCAATAATATTAAATTTGATGTGAAGTTTAGCGGAGATGCTGCAGTGGGGGCAGAGGTGGACCCTTTGACGAAACAAATATCGGTACCAACTTTACATTATAAATGGGTGAGTGTGCCGATACAATAATAAGGGATATACCAGATAACATCGAGAGAGAACACCCTTATATTTGTCCCGTTACACTGTCAAGTATCAACACAAGCTGGCTTGTATCATCAGCAAACCGGGGTATGCGTGGATTCTTTAAGGCAATAATAAAGAGAGGGGGACGGTACACTCCGTCCCCCTCTCTTGTTATTCCCCTTATTCCTTATTAATACCGGCGGCGAGACTTGAAGACGAGTATGATGGTGACGATCACGAGGATGGCGCCGATGGCGATGACGACCCAGCCCCACAGCGGGATGGATGGCGCAGCCGGCGGCGGTGGTGCTGGTGGCGCCGGTGCGGACTCGGTCTGGAAGCTGAAGGTGGCGGACCAATCGCTCGGGATATTCTGGCCGTTGACTTCGAGGGCCTTTACGCGCCAGAAGTAATTGGTGCTGTAGTCCAGCGTGCCGCTGTATTCGTAGCCGGTGGTGGTGGTGGTGGCGGTTACCAACAGCGTCTTGAACTCAGCATCCTTGGCCAGGTCGAACTGGTACTTGGTGGCCTCTTTCCAGGGGCTCCATGAGAAGGATGCGGGCTTTACCTTGCAGCCTGTGCAGGCGTTGTTGGGAGCCAGCAGCTGTACGCCGTAGTACGGGGTGTTGACGATGAATCCCGCCTTGACGGTGAAGCTGCGGACATTAGACCACGGGCTGGCCGCGATCTGCCCGGTGGCAGATTTGGCCGAGCGTATCCTCCAGTAGTAGATGGCGCCGGCTTCAGGCAGCGCACCCGGGGCTATCCAGGCAGCAGGGGAAGTCATATTGACATCGTCCATCCTCAGCAGGAGGGAACCTGTTACTGATCCGATCACATTCGCGTTGCTCATTTGCGGGTTGATCCTCAGGGTGAAAGCTGCGTCCTTGGCAATCTGGAGCTGGTACCAGGTGCTCAGGCAGAGCTGTTCCCAGGAGAGATCGATCTGCTGGTTGCGGCCGGTTACCGGGTCAGCGCCCACCAGGAATTGGTCAGCCGGGCTCTTCAGTACCGGGCCCTTCTTGGCTAAGCAGTCGGTGTAGGCCCAGAGCATGCCCTGGCGGAGAGAGGGGGTGTAACCGGGTGCAGGTGGTATTTGGAGACCGGCGTTCCAGCGGCCGCCAACTGTAGACAACGTGCCCATAACAGAGCCGCCGGACTCGTCGTCGATGGCGTAGAGTGTGGTGTTGGTATCGAGCGTGCAGCATCCGCAGTATTTGAGTGAGGTAGGCTCAAGTGTGAAGTCGATGCCGTTGGTGGAAAGTGGGGCGAAGATGTCCAGACAATCCCACGCGATGCCCGGCTTGGGCATGCCGTCACGCGGTTTGAGCGTGCGGCAGACCGCGCTGTTCGTGGGTACCCAAACTGTTTCACTATTAGAACCGGAGGATGTTGCATAGGATGAGGGAACTGCGGCATGCGCGGAATACAGTGCAGGCTGGGG
>CAIMUM010000080.1 GCA_903844685.1 uncultured Dehalococcoidia bacterium | reverse complement strand
GGCTGTCAGACCCCTGAGCAGGTCGCCGCCAATGGCGGAACCGCCCATGCCGAGTATCACCACTTTGTTGGCATCGGCATAGCCGGACGGGAGAAGTAATTGTGAGGACTTGTCCCAGGCCTGGCGGCATTGTTCGGGTAGACCGCGTATCTGCGACCCCATACCGGATTTATCTAATGAAGTGTAAACAGATTGGTCGTCCAGGTTCAACATAGCTCATACCCCCACCATTTCCTGTCCGTATTGTATCAGTTTCTGTACTTCTTTGGGGCTGACGCACTCGGCGTAGATGCGCACCAGAGGCTCGGTGCCGGAAAAACGCACCAGCAACCAGGAGCCGTCCGCCAGCTTGTAGCGGAAGCCGTCGCGGGTATCTATGCTGACGACTTTTTGCCCGCCGATCTTCTCGACTGCAGCGGCGGATATGCGGGCCAGCATTTTCTGCTTGCTCTCCTCATTAGTATGTATATCAAGACGGTCGTAATAATGCGGGCCGACTTTCTTGAAGAGATCGGCCAGGAGCTGCGAGGGTGTCTTGCCCGTGCTGGTGAGGTAGTCGATGATATAAAGGCCGGCCAGTAGGCCGTCGCGCTCGGGGATGTGGCCGCGGAAGCCGTAGCCGCCGCTTTCCTCCCCCCCCAGCAAGGCATTCTCGCGCATCATGATGGGCGCGACGTACTTGAATCCTACCTGTGTCTCAAAAACGGGCACGTTGTAAAGCTCACCGATAGTAAAGAGCATGTCGGTGGAAGTGAGAGTCTTGACCAGCGCGCCGCGCTGCTTGCGCACGTCCAGCAGGTACAGGGCCAGCAGGGCAAAGACCTCCTGGGTGGTCATAAAGCGGCCATTCTCATCCATGATGCCGATGCGGTCGGCATCGCCGTCGGTGGCAAAACCCACGTTGGCGGCGTCCCGTATAACCTGACGAGCCAGCTTGCCCAGGTTCTTGCTGATGGGTTCCGGCTGTATGCCCGGGAAGAGCGGGTTGCGGACCCGGTTTATCTCGTGTACCTCGAGCTTGCCGCCCTCCAAAAGTCTTTTGAAGTAGCCGATGCCCGCGCCGAACATGGAATCGACCACGAGCTTGAAGCGCTGCTGCTTGAGCGACTCGATGTTTATCAGTGTGCCAAGGTGTTTCTCGTAGGCACGGAAGGGGTCATGGTAGCTGACCAGCTTCTTCTTGAGCGCGTCGTCGAGATTCAGCCTTTTGATTTTTCCCGTCCCGGCCGCTGCATTGGCGTTATTCTCGATCTCAGTAATGATATCGGTGGGGGCGCTACATCCGCTATTAACCTTGTACTTGAAGCCGTTGTACTGGCCGGGGTTGTGGCTGGCGGTTATCATAATGGCGCCGTCGGCCTTGAGGGCGGTTACCATGTAGCTGGTAACCGGCGTGGGAGCCGTCCCGGGAAAGATGAAAGTCTTGATCCCGTTGCCGGCCAGCACCTCGGCCGACGCCGCGGCGAAATCCTCGGAGGCGAAGCGGGTATCATAGCCGATGACAACTCCCCCCTTGCCCTGTCCAACCCCTTTCAGGTAATCGGCCACGCCCTGGGCGCAGGCGCGCACGTTGGCAAAGGTGAAATCCTCAGCAATGACAGCACGCCAGCCGTCGGTACCGAATTTAATCATGGCTGGCACCTGCTATATCCCGGCTTCGGCCTTCAAAATCTTAGCTTTATCGGTCTTTTCCCAGGGGAAGTTAACGTCCGTTCGGCCGAAGTGGCCGTAAGAGGCGGTGGCCTGGTAGATGGGACGGCGCAGGTCGAAATACCTGATGATAGCCTCGGGCCGCATATCGAAATGTTTTTGGATGAGCTTGAGTATTACGGCATCAGATATCCTGCCTGTGCCGAAAGTCTCGATGGAAACGGAGAGCGGGTGGGCCACCCCGATGGAGTAGGCGACCTGCAACTCCAGCTTATCGGCCAGTCCGGCTGCTACGCAGTTCTTGGCGATGTAGCGCGCCATGTAGGTCGCTGAGCGGTCAACCTTGGTGGGGTCCTTGCCCGAGAAAGCTCCGCCGCCGTGCCGGGCATAGCCGCCGTATGTATCAACCAGCAGCTTGCGGCCGGTGAAACCGGTATCCGAGACCGGGCCGCCAACCTCGAAGCGGCCCGCGCTGTTGACGTATATCTTGGTGTTCTTATCCATCAGGGGCAGCCGGTATGACCGGCTTGATGACCTTCTGTATGATATCGCGGCGGATGGTATCGTTATCGGGCGCAGGGTCGTGGTGGGCGCCAATGACAACGGCCTCGATCCTTTTTGGTTTGCCGTAGCTGTACTCAACGGTGACCTGCGATTTGCCGTCCGGGCGAAGGTAAGGGATAACCTTTTTCTTGCGCGCCTCGGCCAGGCGCTGTGTCAGCTTATGCGCCAGGGAGATGGGGAGCGGCATTAGCTCGGCCGTCTCTGTGCAGGCATAGCCGAACATCATACCCTGGTCTCCCGCGCCGGTAAGGTCGAGTTCGTCCGCCTTTTTGCCCGTTGCGCGCACCTCCAGGGCCTTGCTCACTCCCGCATTGATATTGGGCGATTGCTTCTTGATGGAAACTATCGTGGCCAGGCTCTGGTAATCGAACTGATAAGCGGGCTCGGTGTAGCCGATATCTTTCACTATCCTCCGTACAACATCGGGTATCTCCACGTAGGTCTTGGTGGTTATCTCGCCCAGTACGATGACCAGGCCGATAGTGACCGCCACCTCGCAGGCGACCCTGCTTTTGGGGTCGCCCTTGATCATAGCATCGAGTATGCCGTCGGCGACCTGGTCGCACAGCTTGTCGGGATGCCCCTCTGTGACAGATTCCGATGTAAAGAAATACTTGGGCGCACGCATGAAAGTGTTTTTCATTTCCGCTCCTTAATGTTTTAAGTCCCTTCTTCCCAGCTGTTAAGATATTTCTGCTGCTCACGTGTGAGACTGTCTATGGATATATCCATCGATTTAAGCTTGAGCCGCCCGACCTCGTTATCTAATTCCAGCGGCACGGGGTAAACGTCCGGCTTCAGCTTCCCTTTGTTCTTAACCAGATATTCGAGCCCCAGCGCCTGGTTGGCGAAGCTCATATCCATGACACTGGCAGGGTGACCTTCGGCAGCGGTCAGGTTGATCAGCCGTCCTTCTCCCAGCAGGTAGACGCGCCTGCCGTCGGCCAGCACGTATTCGTCCACGAACTGCCTGGTGCGTCGTTTGGATTTGGACAGGCCTTCCAGGGCGGGGATGTTGATCTCAACATTGAAATGCCCGCTATTGGCCATGATCGCACCGTCCTTCATCCTGGCGAAATGTTTTTTATCCAGGACGTGCCGGTTGCCGGTCAGGGTGATGAATACGTCGCCCAAACCGGCGGCATCCAGCAGGGGCATAACCTGGAAACCATCCATTGCAGCTTCCAGGGCGATTATGGGATCTATCTCGCAAACGATGACGCGTGCGCCCATCCCGGAAGCGCGGCGCGCCACGCCGCGGCCGCAAAAGCCGTAGCCGGCCACGACCACTGTGTTACCCGACCAGAGTATATTGGTGGCACGGGTGATGCCGTCGATGGTGCTCTGGCCCGTGCCATAGTGGTTATCGAAGAAATGCTTGGTCTTGGCGTCGTTGACCGCGACCACAGGGTACTTGAGCTTCTTCGCTTTAGCCATGTTCTTGAGCCTGATAACGCCGGTGGTGGTTTCCTCGGTGCCGCCGATAACAGAGGGCAGCAGGGAGGTTTTCTCCTGGTGGATGGTGCTGACCAGGTCGGCGCCATCGTCGATGGTCAATTGCGGCTTGTGGTCGAGGGCGGCAATAATATGTTTGTAGTAGGTCTTGTTGTCCTCCCCCTTGATGCAGAACATGGGGAAACCTTGCTTAACAAGGGCAGCGGCCACATCGTCCTGCGTACTCAGCGGGTTGGAGGCGCAGAGCACCAGGTCTGCCCCTCCCGCCTTCAGCGCGGAGGCCAGGTTGGCGGTCTCGGTGGTGATATGCAGGCAGCCTGAGATACGTATGCCACTGAATGGCTTCTCTTTTGAGAAGCGCGCCTGTATCAGTTTAAGCACGGGCATCTGGCGGCTGGCCCACTCTATGCGCAGCTTGCCTTCAGCGGCAAGATTAAGGTCTTTAATATCATATTTCATAATTCTGCTATCCTTTGCAAAAGCAATTCGATAATATTACCTGATGGGTTAGTGGTGTCTATCACTATATGCCCCATATCATTTATCTCATCTACCCTGTCGAAATCCTTCTTGATATCGGCGAATATCTCCCAGCGTCCATCCGATACTGAGCCCGCCTGTTTTCTCCTCTCAAGGCGCCTTTGTATGGTGTCCTCATCAGCAACGCACTCGACTGCCAGGAAGCCGGCGCCGCTCTCATCGGCCAGCCGCTGAGCAGCCATACGGTCGGCCCGTTTTTTAAAAGAGGCGTCTATTATAACAGATTGTCCGTTTTTCAGTAGAGCACGAGTCCGCTTGAGAAGCTCTCCGTAGGTCTTCTGCGTGAATTCGGGGCTGTAAATTCCGCTGCTGAAATCATCGTAATGTCGCTCACCCGCAGGAACCCCGGCCAGTTCCTTCCTGATGACGTCCGAAGAGAGGATAGTATAACCCAGGCCCTGCCCAATTTTCCCGGCAGCGGTCGTCTTGCCCGTGCCGATAAGCCCGGTGACGATTATGACCACGGGCTTGCGGCACGTGTATTTATATGCCAGGTTGAAGTATAGCCCCGCCTCTTTAACGATAGCGTCCTTATCCCTGAGCAGCGGGTCGTCGTATTTGAAGCAGGCTACTTTGCCGCGCACGAAGGCGCGGTAGCACTTGTAGAAATCCAGCAGGGTTGTTATTTCTGTATCGCCGCCGGCCCTGATATACGATTGCACGAACGATGCGGAGAGATCAGCACGGCCGTAGCGGTCTATATCCATGGCCAGGAAGGCTATCTCTGAGGCTGTATCGCAGTAGCGGAAACGGTCGTTAAACTCTATGCAGTCGTATATGTATATGTCATCGGCAAAGCAAACGTGCGCGCAGTGCAGGTCACCGTGACAGTCGCGTATCCTGCCCTGTTCCACCCGCCGGTTGAAAAGGGCAGGATTGTCACTGATGAAGCTGTCGGAATATTCCCTGATAAGGCGGTGGGATTTCTGCGTGACGAGGGCGCCGATATATTTCTCCGTCTGGCTGAAGTTTTCGTCATTGTTGGTCCGGATACCTTCCAGGCTGCCAAAGGCGCTTATCTGCGGGCTGGTAGCAGCGCGGTCGTGGAAATCTGCCATTAACGCAGCTACTTTATCCAGCATGGCTGGCGTGACCCGGTATTGGGGCAACAGCACGTCCATCATCCTATCGCGCGGCAGTTGCTTCATCTTGACTGCGTATTCGATGATTTCGCCGTTGCCGTTGAGTTGTATCCCGGCGGGCGACTGCATGATTGGCAGGACACCTATATATGCGCCGGGACTGAGCCGGCGGTTGAGCTCCAGTTCCTGCCGGCAGAAATACTCCCTTTTTTCCAGGGTGGTATAGTCGAGGTAGCCGAGGTTGACCGGCTTCTTGGTTTTATAGGCGTAACTGCCTGTGAGGAAGATGAACGACATCTGCGTCTGCTGCAACTCTACAGCGGCCGGATGTTCCGGGTATGCTGTAGGATTCAACAAAGCCTGTACGTATGCAGGGAGTTCGGATGGCATAACGCGGGATATTGTAGCAGTTTTAATCGTCCATTTCACGCGTAATGATCAGCACATCAGTAAGGGCAGGCATCAAACCCGTTAGATAGGTTATAATTCAACCGGCCATAAAAAGTGCGAGAGAAATTAAAATGACGACTGACGAATTGAAACTGTTCCAGGCGAGAGTAGCTGCACTTCGCATTAATCCCACAGCCATCGCGGGCGTGAAAATCTACGGCGGTAACGGAGGCATAATACAGAACAGCAAGGGAAATGAGGTTTCCCTGCAGATTTACGCGGCCATCACCTCCAATGACGGCTATATCAGCCCGGCGGGCGCTAAAAAAGGGCTGGCTGTATACGGGAATTCACTGCGGGGTGAGGCAAAGGATAGGCAGGGCAGCCACCCTGAGATAGACAGGCTGGAGAAGATCGCCCGCTCGAGGCAGGCAGTTAGGTGTGATATCTACCGCCGCGAGTCCTCCAGGCTGCTGCCGGAGCGCATTTTGAGGGCATTGCCGGAAGCGCTAAAAAGATACCCGACGCCCTTTTACATCTATGATGAGCAGGGCATCAGGGACACGGCCCGGGCGTATAAAAAGGCCTTTGCCTGGGTGAAGCCTGCCTACAGGAATTACTTTGCGGTCAAGGCCTGCCCGAACCCCCACATTGTAAATGTCTTGAAGGATGAGGGTTTCGGGGCTGATTGCAGTTCCCTGGCGGAGCTTGTCATCGCTGAAAAGCTGGGTATGCAGGGCGAGGACATCATGTTCACCTCCAACGATACGCCGGCCGCGGAATATGTTAAGGCTAAAAGACTGGGCGCCATAATCAACCTGGATGACGTATCACATATCGGCTACATAGATAAAAACGCGGGGATGCCCGAGCTTATCTGCTTCAGGTATAACCCGGGACCACTGAGGAAGGGCAACGATATCATCGGCGATCCACGGGAGTCCAAGTATGGCTTGACTACGGATCAGATAGCGGGCGCCTACATCAAGGCCATGGAACTCGGCGCGGAGAGATTCGGCCTGCACACCATGGTCGTCTCCAACATGCTGGATGAGCAATACCTCGAGGAAACTGCGGTGATGCTGTTCAAGCTGGCTGCGATGATTAACCATGATACGGGGATTAAGTTCGATTTCATCAACCTGGGTGGCGGCTTTGGCATACCCTACAAGCCTGAACAACCGGCCATTGATCTTGATGCGGTATCCGCAGGCATCCACGGTGCTTATAAGAAATATATTGAAGACATGGGAATAGGGCCGGTACGTGTGGTCACTGAGTGCGGCAGGGCCATAACGGGTCCGCATGGGTTCCTGGTATCGAAGGTCAGGCACGTTTCCGTGAAGTACAGGGACTACGTGGGACTGGATGCCTGCATGGCCAACCTCATGCGCCCCGCGCTTTACGGCGCTTACCACCATATAACGGTGCTGGGCAAGGAAAATGAACAGAAAGATCGTGTGTATGATGTGACCGGCTCGCTTTGCGAGAACAACGACAAGTTCGCCGTGAACCGGCCGCTGCCGACGGTTGTGCCGGGTGACATCTTCGTAATACACGACACCGGCGCACATGGCTATGCCATGGGCTTCCAGTATAACGGAAAGCTGCGCTCGGCTGAGCTGCTGGTTACATCCGAGGGCCAGGTTCGCCAGATACGCAGGGCTGAGACTGTGGAAGACTACCTGGACACAATCGAAAACTGGCTGTAAGGGGGGATTGCTGTGTTGCACTGCGGCTCTGCGTAGGGATGGGTTTTTAAACCCGTCTGCATCGGCGGGCGCACCTGAAGGTACGCCCTACAGCTGGTCAGCGGCCTTATCCCCGTTCAAATGGCCCCCATCAGCCAGCGTATCCATCCACTCGATGGACTTTAGCTGCTTCTCCAGTATATAGCGGATATGTTCGCGCATCAGGCTCTTGATCTCGCGGGTAAGTTCAGTGCTTAGCTTCACCCTGCTGGCCGTGGCGAAATCGCTGCGCAGCCAGAAGCGCAGGATCTTGAGCGCGTTGACAGAGATGGTGCGGGCGCCCATATCGGGATAGCCGCATTCATGGCAGAGTACCCCTCCCTGTGCCGGGCTGAAGTAGTTCACTTCCGGTAGCAGCAGCCTGCTGCAGTTGGCGCATTTGCCCAATTGCGGACGGTAGCCCAGGTGGTTGAGCAAGCGTAGCTCGAAGTAACGCAAGATGCGTTCACCCTCCCCGGCCTCGGCCAGTTCCCTCAGTGTGTTGAGAAAGAGATCGAACATCTCACGGTCCTCGACATTCTCCTCGGTGAAGGTATCAACGAGCTCGGACAGGTAAAAGCCGCAGGACATCAGTTCCAGAGAGTCCCTGATGGGCAGGAAAATATCAATAGCCTGCGCCTGGGTGACGATATCGAGGTTACGGCCGCGTGCCAGCATCATCTGGCTGTGTGTGAGCAGTTCCACGTTGCCGCCCAGCTTGCTGCCGGGACGCATGGCACCCTTGGCGATGGCGCGCACCTTGCCGAAATCGGCGGTAAAGAGTGTGAGCAGGCGGTCGGCTTCGCCGAATTTATGCCGCTTGATGATGATGCCTGCTGTCTGGTAGACCCGTGAGGTCATAGTGGCGTTGCTACATCTCCTGCCGGCCCTCAAGGGCACGGCTGAGCGTCACATCGTCGGCATATTCAAGGTCACCACCGAAGGGCAGGCCACGCGCCAGCCTGGTAACACGGATGCCGAGCGGAGAGATGAGGCGCTGGATATACATGGAGGTGGCCTCTCCCTCTACGTTGGGGTTGGTGGCCAGTATGACCTCGGTGATGCCGGTCCGGCTGAGGCGCTCCAGCAGTTCCCTGATGCGCAGGTCCTCCGGCTTGATACCGTCGCTGGGTGAGATGACGCCGTGCAGCACATGGTAAAGTCCGCGGAATTTCCTGGTCCTTTCCAGGGGCAGGATGTCGATGGGTTCTTCCACCACGCAGACCTTGGTAACATCCCGCGTTTCATCGGCGCATAAGCCGCAGGGGTCGGTATCGGTGATATTCAAACAGACGGTGCACAACTTGAGGTTCTCCTTGATGCCGAGTACGGCGTCGGCGAGGTCTCGCGATCTCTCCGGAGGCGCCTGTAGCAAATGGTAGGCGAGGCGCTGCGCGGTCTTGGGTCCGATACCGGGAAGTTTGTTAAACTCTTGGATGAGCCGGGAGATGGGTCTGGCTGTGGGGAGGAAATCGGGGTTCAAATAACCCTCCTAAAACAGGCCCGGTATTTTCATCCCGCCCGTCAGCTTGCTCATATTCTGGGCTGCCATCTCCTGTGATTTCTGTACCGCCTCGTTGCAGGCAGCCAGCACAATATCCTGCAGGAAATCCACGTCTTCGGGGTTGACCACTTCGGGCGATATAGTAATCGACTGGAACTGCTGGTGGCCGTTGATGACTATCTTGATAGCGCCGCCGCCGGCGGTCACCTCTACGTTCGTGTTGCCCAGTTCCTCCTGGACTTTGACCAGCTTGGCCTGAAGCTCCTGTATCTGGCGCAGGTTAAATTGGCTCATGTTACCTCCGTTTGCGCTTTTTCTTCAACTATCTTTGCGCCCAGGCTCAAGGCAGCCTCCACCAGGTGATTACTGCTGGCGGGTTTCAATTCAGATTTCTGTTCCTGGGACATCATGACACACGTTACCGTATAGTTGTGGCCAAAGACTTCTTTGAGCTTTTTCTCGATGAGGTGGAGGTATTTGCGGTCTTCGATATACTTTTTATGGAACTCGTGGTAGAAGCCCAGCACAAGATTATCACCTTCGATTTCCACGGGCTCGCAGGCGTGGCGCAGGCGGGCATCAAGGTTGCCTCCGGAACCCTCGCCGCGCATTGAATTGATGAAGTCCTTCCAGTGCACCTTCAGGTATGGCAGGTCGCCGGGGTCGTCCATTTT
>CAIMUM010000079.1 GCA_903844685.1 uncultured Dehalococcoidia bacterium | reverse complement strand
CGTTGCCGTTTTGCGACACCCATGACTGTACGTCCAGGGAGTTTTCATAGCCTATGCAGAGCTGGTAGTACCAGGTATGCACGACGTACATGTGCCAGTAATCGTAGTCGCCAAAGCCCATGCCGGTCAATTTGGGCTGGTTATGCGTGACCAGTTCGATGTAAAAGTCCCCGTTGACCACCACGCCGGGCACCGGTATGCTCACCCACCGGGGTGAATAGTTGAAAAGGTCCTTGCCGAAATCGGCGCTGAAAAGCTTTGCCTTGCGGGCGTCATAAATGACGATGGAGAAATTGGAGTTGGGCTGTTCGATGGCGGCTATATCGGACCCGTAAACCCAGGTCCCTGGTCCGCCTATCACGCTGTTGTTATTGAAGTCATAATCACTGCTCTTGATATATCCGAAGACATCGATGTTATCTATCTCAAGGCCGCCGGCAGGCGCCGTAAGTTTGATCAGGTTCCCCTCAACCATCTGTACCATGCTGCCGGGTTCACTCGTGCTGCCGGCCAGCGGGTCGCATCCATCCGCATTGCCCGAGTCGATCTTGACAGTGACCGGCACACGGTTAAAGGCTACGATAAGCTCCCTGGTTTGAGGGCCGATCTTGATTATATACTGGCCGGGGATGGGCAGATTGGCCTGGAAGGCCAGGGAGTCGGCTTTGCCTGCGTCAAGGAACAGTGCCCGGTTATCCACGGTGTTGCCGTTGATGATGAGGTCCGCCTGGTAATTGCCGGCCGCCGGGCCGGTATTGGTCACCTTCATACTGACGGTGAAAGGCTGGCCGGCCACCGGAGAAGCCGGTTGCACTTCGATCGCATCAAAGGTGAAGAGGGGCATATCGGCAGGCTTTTCAGGGACCTGCGGGGCCTGCGCACGGGGCGTACACCCGGCCATGCCGGGCACTGCGATCAGCGTCAGTAAAGCTACCGCCATCAGCAGCTTGCCCGGCAAGCGCTTCCTGGCAACGCCGGAGCGGACATTAAGGCGTGAATAAGTCATACAGCGATTATAAGCCACGGCCCCCATCTTTTCAAAATTGGCTTTACGCGCAGCTATTTTTTGAAGATCTTTTCGATCTCTTCGTAGGCGTTATCGATAACCTTACGGATAAGTTTTACCTGCTCGGGTGTGGCGGCGCGTCCGTTGCTGAAGCACAGCTTGCCGAGCCTGCCCATCCCGTGCATAAGCTCGTGGAATTCGTCGCGCGAGTGTGCGCCGCACCAGCTTTTCATGCTGTCATGAATGCCGTCTACGGTCTCCTTTTGCTCCTCGAGGAACTTCCGGCCTTCATCCGTGACCGTGTAGACTTTCTTGCCGTCCTTCTCGGCCCCTGTCACGTAGCCCAGCTCCTCCAGGTATTGCAGCGTGGGATAGACTATGCCGGCGCTGGGGACGTATAAACCGCCGAATTTGTCCTCCAGTTCACGGATTATCTCGTAACCGTAACGCGGCCTTTCCTGGAGCATGTCCAATATCATATATTTGAAATCACCCTTGCGGAATATCCTCCCCTGCCAGGGACTGTGCCCGAACCTGTGTCCATGCATAATAAATACCCTCCTGATAATATATTAAAATATAACAAGATATATCTTAATATGTCGGTAAATGGTTGTCAAGCAGATTCTGTTTTGCGCTGATACCATGTATAATCGGCGTGCAACAGAGGAAAACAAGCCGGGCAGCCGCGCAGGCCGGACTGGCCGGACAAGGAGGAACAGGTGCCATTAGCCAAAGCTGACGGTGCGAATATATATTATGAGGTCATCGGCCAGGGCGACCCGCTGGTGCTGATACAGGGTTACGGCCATCATTTGCTCCACTGGGGGGCGCTTCCGCGTGAATTCGTCAAGATAGGCTACCAGGTGGTGCTGCTGGATAACCGGGGGGTGGGCAGGAGCGATAAGCCCGATGCCCCGGTGACCATCGCCACCATGGCGGATGACGTCTGCAAGGTCATGGATGCCGCGGGCATCGGCCGCGCCGCCGTTTTCGGTATTTCCATGGGCGGCATGATCGCGCAGGAGTTTGCCATCAGTCACGCCGACCGGCTGAACGCCCTGGTCCTGGGCTGTACCACGCCCTGCGGCGCGCACCACGTCCCGCCGGACCCGGAGGGCATGCGCATCCTCTTCGACTTTGAATACCTGAAGAATATGGCGCCCGAGCAGAGGTCGCGGACCGTATTCAGCTTCTTCTGCAGCGAAGAGTACATCCAGGCCAACCCGGACGCGCTGAAGTACTATCACATGGTGACCATGCAGTATCCCACGCCGACCTCAACTTTCGCACAGCAGGCGGAGGACATTTCCAAGGAGGACACCTGGGACAGGCTTCCCGGCATCAAGGCGCCCACCATGATAATCAGCGGCACAGCCGACCGCATAATGTCCTTTAAAAACAGCGAGTTGCTGGAGCAGAGAATACCCGGCGCGGAACTGGTGCTG
>CAIMUM010000078.1 GCA_903844685.1 uncultured Dehalococcoidia bacterium | reverse complement strand
GCGCTCAGGGCGGGCCGTCCTATAAGCAGGATCCTGATTGACAGGAATGCACAGTTGCACGGAGCGGCGGCTCAAATCCTTCAGTCGGCCAAAAGCAGGGGAGTGGTGGTTGAACTGGTTGATAAGCAGGACATTGAAAGTCAGAGCCAGACCGGCGCCAGCCAGGGGGTCATAGCGTTTGCTGCAGCTAAAGATTACGTGGACCTGGATGACCTGTTCAGTATATCGCGCGAAAGGCGGGAAGCCGCATTTTACCTGGTGCTGGATGGTATAGAAGACCCGCACAATCTGGGAGCGATATTAAGGACTGCCGAGGCCACCGGCGTGCACGGTGTGGTGATACGTGAGAGAAGGGCGGTGGGACTCACCCCGGCTGTAGTCAAGGCCTCTGCGGGAGCGGTAGAATACGTGCCGGTGGCTATGGTGACCAATATCTCGCAGGCCATACTTACGCTGAAGAAAAATAACGTCTGGGTCACCGGGATAGATATGGCGGGCGGACAGGATTACAGCCGTGTGGATTTCAATCCTCCGACGGCTATCGTTATCGGCGGAGAGGGGAAAGGCCTGTCGGAATTAGCCAGGAAGAGGTGCGACTCGATAGCCTCAATCCCAATGAAAGGAAAGATATCCTCATTGAATGCGTCGGTGGCGGCGGCAGTGGTAATGTACGAAGCGCTACGGCAGCGCGCGCTTAAAAAAGTTTAAATACTTTTTTAAGCAGCCAGATTATGATAAAGATAACCGCAATTACCAGGGCTATGTGGATCAGCCACCCAAGGATAGGAAAAATAAAGAAACCGAACAGCCACAGTACCAAGAGTATTATGCCAATGATTAATAAAATATCCATGGCTACCTCACTTATCCATCGTTCACTATATCTCTGCTAAATATTATAGCAGGAAAAATCTGAGTCAGCTCGTGGGTTTTGAGGATTTCTCACAGATACCTGTATCGAATTTGAAATATAATAGATAGAGGAACCATGAGCATAAAAGATTGCCTGGCCACATCCTTGCAGGTGCTGCGCGCCAACAAGCTGCGCTCGGGGCTTACCATGTTGGGCATTGTTATCGGCGTCAGTTCAGTGGTTTTCATGATCTCCTTCGGGCGCGGACACGAGGCCAACCTGATGGCCATATTCAAAAGCATGGGCGCCGATGTCATCTATGTGACCAGCGCTTCCCAAATGACGGATCAGATATCGGGCATAACACGCAAGCTGACAATGGACGATGCTGAGGCGCTGGCCAACTCCAGCAGGTTGCCGTCGGTAGCGCTCGTTTCACCGTTCACGGAGAAAATGGCCACTGTCACATATGCTAACCAGAAGGTCAGCACCGATATCATGGGCATGGTGCCCTCTATACGCTCAATAATAGACTACCCGATAGAACGCGGGGTCTATATATCAGATGCCGACGTGATGTCGGCGGCCAGCGTGGCTGTACTGGGGGCAACGGCCCGTACTAACCTCTTCAAGGATGAGGACGCGCTGGGGAAAAACGTCAGGGTGGACGGCCGCGTCTTCGAGGTAGTGGGCCTGCTTGAGGCCAAGGGAGGGTTCCTGCCGGGCGCCGATGACTTTGTCATGATACCGATAACGGCTATGCAGGCCAAGCTTATGGGAGAAACAACCTCGGAAGGACGCCCGGTGCAGACTATTGCCGTGAAGGCAATTTCTTCCGACCTTGTGGGCAGCGCCAAGGATGAAGTAATATCTGTCTTGAGACAGAGGCACCACATACGCGAGGAGGAATCCAACGATTTCTATGTCATGGATATGCGCGAAATCCTGGATAAGATGAAGCAGGCATTGGAGGTTTTCCAGCTTTTCCTGGCCAGTGTGGGCGCGATATCCCTGGTCATCGGGGGCGTTGGCATCATGAATATCATGCTGGTATCGGTAACTGAACGAACGCGTGAGATAGGCATCAGGAAGGCCGTGGGCGCCAAAAAGATCGATATTATGAAGCAATTTCTTGTAGAGTCGGCTATCCTGAGCCTGGCGGGAGGGATTGTCGGCATATTTGTCGCCTTAATCTTTGTGCTAATGGTGACAGGCGTCAACGTGGGAGGCTACACGGTACAGGCTCCTTTTACCGCTGACATTGTGCTGCTCGCCCTCGGTGTGGCCACTTTCATCGGTATTGCCTCCGGGCTGTACCCGGCATATCACGCCGCCGGTATGGACCCGGTGGAATCACTGCGATACCAGTAGGAGGAGATGCCATGGTTAAAGTAGAGACCGAGCGCAGGGACCGTATTTATGTGGTCCGCATCAACAGGCCGGAAGCGCGTAACGCCGTTGACGCCGAAACGGCCGGCTTGCTGGATGAGGCCGTAACCGTATTTAAACGGGATAATGGGCTGCGCGTCATGGTGCTTACCGGTGCGGGTGACATCGCTTTCTGCGCGGGAGCTGACCTGAAATCCGCCAGGGGACTGGCTCTCAGGAAGGGTTCTGATGAGTCCGGCCCGATGGGTTTCAGCAGGGTTACGGACGTTCAAAAACCGACAATAGCCGCGGTCAACGGGTACTGCCTTGCCGGCGGGCTGGAACTGGCCTGCTGGTGTGATTTCCGTATATCAGCCAGGAGCGCAAAGTTCGGTGTGGTGAACCGCCGCTGGGGTGTGCCCCTTATCGATGGAGGTACGCAAAGGCTGCCGCGCATAGTTGGGTTGGGCAATGCGCTCTATTTGATAGAGACCGGCGCGATGATAGATGCAGGGCAGGCCCTGCGGATGGGCCTGGTGCAGGAAGTAGTGGCCGATGGACAGGCGCTGGAACGGGCCATCGAACTTGCCGCGGTAATGGCTGATTATCCGTGGGCCAGCCTGGTAAATGACCGCCGGGCTGCTTATGAAGGACTTGCGCTGGGATTGGCTGAAGGTATCAGGCTAGAGCAGGATTTGCACACGGCGGATTTACAGGACGGGGAAATGCAGGAAGGGCTCGAGAGGTTTATCTCAGGCCACAGACCGCAAGCGCCGACTCCGCCAGCCTGAGTTGCGGCCGGCGTATCCGCTGAGCGCTTAGATCGCACCGGTTTTCAAGTTTTTGACAACGCAAAGGACACGGCTGCTTATCTCCAGCAGTTCGGTAATTACATAAGCTTCTTCCAGTGTCATGCCCCTTGCGAAGCTGCCGTGGCGGTGCACGATAACTACCGCATGAGTTTTAAGCGCATCGGCGATCTCATCCGCGAAGCCGCCCGGCGCGGGTTCCTTGCCGAAACCTATAACCGGCACTTCGGGGATAAATATTTTTCCGGCTTCGTCCTCGGGGTGAATGATGCGCCTGAGAAAGGAGAGGGCGACCGCGTGGACAGGGTGACAATGTACGATGGCCTGGAAGAGCGCCTGTTTATAAATGGCGCGGTGCACTGCCAGTTCTGATGAAGCCAACCTGGTATTGTCATCATCCTGGCTGACACCCGTCTCAATAAGGTCTGTATCTGTCAGGTACCCGAGTTTGCTGCCGCTGCGTGTGATGATGACCTTTTCCCCCTGCCTCACGCTGAGGTTGCCGCCATGCACGGAAACCATGCCGCGGCTGTAAAGGTCAGAGCCCACCGCCTGGAACCGGGGTAACAGTTCAATCGTCACTTTTCAGCCTCCTCAGCTTAAATAACGGTGATCAATCTATAATTAGTGAGCATTGCAATCTGTAAGACAACGAGATAACGCCATGAGTTTGCTTCGTCGCTGCGCTCTTCGCACTGATGGGTTATTCCTTATTTGACGTGTTTAGCTTCTTCATCAGGCGGGACTTTTTGCGGGCCGCGGTGTTGGCATGAATGACCTTGCGCTTGGCCGCCTTATCCAGCGAGCTGATGGCCTCGGTCACCGCAACAGTGGCCTCCTCGCCTTTCTTGGCTGCTACTAATTTTTCTGCCCGGGTAACTTTGCTCTTTACACCGCTTTTAACGGCCTTGTTGCGCTGAGCTTTCCTGGCGGCTGACCTGGCTGATTTTTCTGCTGTTTTAGTCTTGGGCAATTGTGACTACCTCCTTTGATATCAGGGACTGACGTTTATCCCAGCCTGCTGCGCTTTAGTGGCGTTTATTACGCCGCGCAGGGACATCAGCCTGTTCAAGATATGATTTAGTTGTGCCATATTCTTAATTTCAATCGTCGCAAACATTGTGAATACGTCATCATTGTACTGCGTATTCACGCTGGTTATATTTATTTTCTCCTCAGCAACGGCTGTGGTGATATCCCTGAGCAGCCCAACACGGTCGAAGGCTTCTACCTGGATGCTCACCGGGTACACATCATCCACCTGGCCCCAGCTCACATTTATCAGCCGCTCCTGCTCTTCCTCGTTTATTACATTGATGCAGTTTCTGCGGTGTACCGTGATGCCATGGCTGCGCGTAATATATCCGATGATATCATCACCGGGCACCGGATGGCAACATTGGGCCAGGTTGGTGAGCAGGTCGCCCACGCCGAGCACCTGTATGCCGGAACCTTTGTGTTTTGCTGCTGCGGCCGTCGGTTTGGCTTCCTCTTCTTCGGCTGCCTCGGTTTCACTGGCCAGCCTGGAGGCTATCTGGTGAGGCGTGATACCGCCATAGCCCACCGCTGCCATGAAGTCGTCGGCATTGTCGAAATCAAGACTCCCGGCGAGGTCTTCATAGTTGGTTACACCGATACCCAGCCGCTTGAGTTCTCTTTCCAGAATTGACCGGCCGCGCTCGATATTCTGCGTGCGCTCCTGCCGTTTGTACCAGGCGCGTATTTTCTCCCTGGCGTGGGCGGTCTTGACGAAGCCGAGGTCGGCGTTGATCCAATCCAGGCTGGGCGCTTTCTCGGTCTTGCTGGCCACTATCTCCACAATATCACCGTTTTTAAGCTCGTAGTTAAGCGGGACAAGCTTACGGTTGACCTTGGCGCCGATGCAGCGGTGGCCGAGGTCGGTGTGGATGCGATAGGCGAAATCCAGAGGTGTGGCCCCTTTGGGGAAAGGCCTTATCTCCCCGAGCGGAGTATAGACAAAGACCTGGTCGGCGAAAAAATCCTCTTTCAGAGAGGTGAGGAATTGCTCACTATCCAGGGCGCTCTGCCAGTCGATAAGCTGGTGCAGCCAGGATATCTTCTTTTCAAAATGCAGGTCGGGTTTGGCCCCTTCCTTGTAGCGCCAGTGTGCGGCCACGCCGTATTCCGACATGCTGTGCATTTCATAGGTACGGATCTGTATTTCAAGAGGCGTGCTGCCTCCATCGCCGGTCAGAACCGTGGTGTGAAGCGACTGGTAGCCGTTGTCTTTGGGATTGGCTATATAGTCGTTGAATTCGTCGGTGATGGGATGCCAGGTGTTGTGGATGATGCCCAGGACTTTATAACAGTCGGGCACCGTATTCACCAGTACGCGCAGGGCAAACAGGTCGTGTATGTCTCCGAAGCTCCTGCCGATAGCGGCGTACTTCTGTATCTTGTTATAGATACTGTAGATATGCTTGGGCCGTCCATAGACCTCACCCTGTATGCCGGCTATGACCATCTCGTCGCGCAGAACGCGGGCGGCATCATCGATGAAACCTTCCCGCAGTGAGCGCCGGACGGCTATCATGCGGGCGATCTCATGGTATTGCTCCGGTTGGAGGTAGCGGAAGGACAGGTCTTCAAGCTGCCACTTAATCTCCCACATACCCAGACGGTGCGCCAGCGGGGCATATATCTCCAGTGTCTCCTGGGCTATGGCAAGCTGCCTCTCGGGGGCAAGTGCCTGCAGGGTATTCATATTATGCAGACGGTCGGCCAGCTTGATAAATACCACACGCAGGTCCTCGGCCATGGCTATGAGCATCTTGCGCAGGTTCTCAGCCTGGGTTTCCCGGCTGCTGATAGCGATATCGCGTTTCCATGCCAGCTTACTCAGCTTGGTTACGCCGTCCACCAGCTTGCTGACATCCGGCCCGAAGCGCTTTTCCAACTCGGAGATGGGGATATTGCAATCCTCCGGCACGTCATGTAAAAGCGCGGCGGCGAGGGTGGCAGCGTCAAGTTGCAGGTTTGCCAGGGCTATGGCCGTCTGGAGGGGATGCTCGAGGAAAGGCGCGCCGGATTTACGTTTCTGGCCGTCGTGGCACTTGAGGGCAAAAGCATAGGCAGCCTCCACGATTGCCAGTTTATCGGGAGGCAAGTACTCTCTGGCCTTGCTAAATAGCGGGGTTGGATCCATGCGCTCACCGTTTCAACTGTATAATAGAGCATGGCTGTAACCTGTGGCAAATGCTTTCCGTATAAAGTGTGATTTTAGTCATTTGCATGCCGTATCTGCAGGTATTATCATATGTAAATTAACGGTTCCAGATATTCATCAAAAGAAAATGAATGGTGGGGAAACCGTTAAATAATTAACCGAATTCATGGAGGTACAAATTGAAAATCGTAAAACTGTGCCGTGAAGGCTCATGCTGCCCGGCAGTCACCGTTTTTGAGGACAAAGTCGAGATCGGCGAAGATGCCAATACCTGCGTCCTGACCCGCGACGAGTTCGAGATACTGAAGGAAAAGATCCTCTCCAAAGAAATTTAAACAATTAATTTATTTGCGAAATTAGCCCGCCGACCCACCCGGCGGGCTAATTTTGTATCTGGATTTACCGGAGAAAAGTTGAAGTTAACCCCGTATAGCGGTATCCTTATATCCTTGTTTTCAGGATATTTTGCCTTGAAGGACCTGATATGAATATGAAGGTAACCACCAACCTTGACGAGATATTCCTGCCGCGCAGCGTTGCAGTTGTGGGTGCTTCGCCCATGGAGTTCTACACAATTTCTCTGATGATGGGAAAATTGCGTGACCACTTCTACCCGGTCAACCCGAATTACCGGGAAGTGCACGGTGTTAAATGCTACCCGTCTATTCTTGATATCGAGGACTCGGTTGACTACGTGATCCTGGCCTTACCAGCCCAATACGTATTGAAGACCGTTGATGAGTGCATCCGGAAAGGTGTCAAATGCGTACATTCTTTCACTTCAGGCTTCAGCGAAACCGGCCTGGCGGAGGGCATTGAGAGGGAAAGGGAACTCGCAGCGTTGATTAAGGGCAGGGTGAGGATGATTGGTCCCAACTGCATGGGAATTTGTTGCCCCAGGTCCGGGTTGTCTTTCAATCCCGGTTCCAAGCTTATCGAAGGCCATATCGGGGTGATCTCCCAGAGCGGCACCTTTGCTCAGGGTTTTATACATGCAGGCAGGTCGCGGAAGGTGAATATCAGCAAGATGGTCAGCTACGGCAACGCCATCGACCTGGATTGCCCTGAATTCCTGACCTACCTGGCCGATGACGCTGATACGAGTGTTATCGCGTTATATGTGGAAGGTGTTAAGGAAGGCGGTCCTGTCAGGGCGGCACTGGAATATGCAGCGTCCAGAAAGCCGGTTATAGTGCTGAAGGGCGGCATGACCAAACAGGGCGGCAGAGTGGCCTCGTCACACACCGGCGCATTGGCAGGTTCAGGGGAAACCTGGGCTACCCTCTTCCGGCAAACCGGTGCGGTGCAGGTTGATGATTTTGAGGACCTGGTCAACACGGTCATCGCCCTGGGAGATTCCCCGCTGCCCGGGGGTAACGGGGTATCCATCGTTACATACTCGGGAGGTTTCAGCGTGGTGCAAAGTGACATGTGCATCAAGGCCGGACTGGAAGTGCCGCAATTGTCGCCGTCGGCGGTTACGGAATTACGCGAATTTGTACCCGCGTCAGGCACGATGATCGGCAACCCACTCGATGCCTGGCAGCTTTTCTATAAATATGGGGATAACGAAAAGTCCTTGAAGGATGTTTTCCGGATAATCGCCGCGGAAAAAGATATTCATTCGATAATACTTCAATTCGATGTGATCAGGTTTATGATAGGCATGTGGGGCGATAAAGCCGAAGAGCGTTTAAAAATTATTGCCGACAGGGTACTGGAAGGCTGTCTTTATGCCCGCGATGAAAAAGGCAAGCTGGTGTTGATAAGCATGTTCCTTGATCCCTACACGGAAAACGGACTGGAGAGGAAGCTCAGCATCGATTTCAAGAGGCGCTGCGAGTCCGAAGGATTTCCTGTCTTTTCTTCACTCGGTGCGGCGGTCAAAACGATTTCCAATATATACCGGTACACAATAATTGGGAAAGGCAGGCTGCTCAAGGCAGGGTAATGGGACATGAAGCCAACCGGCCATGTAGTGGTGTTGGTTACGGCATCCGGCAGGGATGAGGCTGAGAAGATAGCTGCTGCCCTGCTGGATGGGAGGCAGGCTGCCTGCGTAAATATCGTACCGTCAGTAATTTCCCGTTTCTGGTGGAAAGGCCGGATAGATTCTGCGGACGAAGCATTGCTGATTATCAAGACCAGGCAAACGGCGGTCGCTGACGTTATTACAACAGTGCAGATAAACCATAGTTATTCTGTCCCCGAAATCATTGTTCTGCCCATAATTGGTGGCAGCGAAGAATATCTTAATTGGATTGCCGGCGAAGTTCCTGAATAGCATTATCCTCTGGCAATTGGGACCTGGTTAATATATTATAATTAGCTATAAAGAGGTGGCTGACTTTGTTTAAAGCACCGCGCGGGACCGCTGATACGTTACCGGAAGAGCAGCCGTACTGGCGCTACATCCAGGATAAGGCGCTGGAGTTATGCCGCTTATACGGTTACGGCTGTATAAGCACGCCTGCCTTTGAGGATGCCGGCCTGTTTGCCCGCAGCGTGGGAGAAGGGACCGATATTGTTAACAAGGAGATGTATCTCTTCAAGGACCGCAGCAATAATGAGCTTGCCTTGAGGCCGGAAGGCACCGCGCCGGTCTGCCGTGCTTATATCGAGCACGGGATGGACAACCTGCCTCAACCGGTGAAGCTCTTCTATTTTGCCGATATCTTCCGTTACGAGAGGCCGCAGGCCGGGCGCTACCGTCAGCACCACCAGTTCGGCTGCGAGGCCATAGGCGACCCCTCTCCTGTGCTGGATGCCGAGGTCATTAACATGGCGCTCAACTTTTTTACCTCGCTGGGCTTGGCCAATTTTTCCCTGCAGTTGAACAGCATCGGCTGCCGGAAGTGCCGCCCGGGCCAGCTGCAGAAATTGAAGGATTACTACACACCGCTGGCGCCGCAATTGTGCGCGGACTGCCAGGTCAGGCTGGATAAGAACCCGCTGAGATTGCTTGACTGCAAGAAGCCCGGTTGCCAGGCTGCAGCGGATGAGGCGCCCAAAAGCTCTGACTACCTCTGTGATGAATGCGCGCAGCATTTTTCCTCTTTACGCACTTACCTGTCAGCGCTGGGAGTGAGATACGTGCTGAATCACAGGCTGGTGCGGGGGCTTGACTACTATACCAGGACGGTCTTTGAGATACAGCCGGCCGAAGGCGGCTCACAGAGCGCATTGGGTGGTGGTGGACGCTACGATGACCTGATTGCGCTAATCGGGGGTAAATCCACGCCGGCCATCGGCTTCGCCACGGGCATGGAAAGGATAGTACTAAACTTGGTTAACCAGGGCATAACAGTGCCTCCGGCTGAAAAGCCTGCCGTATTCATCGCCTGCATGGGTGGGAACGCCCGGGTAGAGGCGGTTAAACTGGCAGCCAAAATGCGGGATGCCGGGATAGCCGTGATAAGCTCTTCTGGCGAAAGGAGCCTCAAAGCGCAGCTCAGGTATGCCAACGCGGCAGGCGCCAGCTACGCGGCGATTATCGGGGAGGATGAGGTGAAAGCCGGAGTGGTAATATTGCGCAACATGGAGACCGGCGAACAGCAGGAGATGCAGCCGGGTGACCTGATAAAGCTGGCGGGTAACGGGCAATAAAAACGGGAGGGCAGTTTCTGATGGATACATTTGAAGCGATTTACCACAGGCGCAGCGTCAGGCAGTATAAGGATACGCCGGTTTCCGATGATATGCTCAACAAGGTACTGGACGCGGCACGCTGGGCGCCTTCATGGGCCAATACCCAGTGTACCCGCTACGTGGTAGTGAAAGACCCCGTTACCAAAGCCAGATTGGCCGAGACGGTGAATAGGGGTAATCCTGCCACTGAGGCCATCAAACAGGCTCCAATGGTGATAGTAGCGTGCGCGGAACTGGGTAAGTCGGGCTATTACCGGGGCGGCATAGTTACGGACCGGGGCGAGGAATGGTTCATGTTCGATGTGGGTATTGCCATGCAGAACCTGGCATTGGCTGCGCAGGCACTTGGGTTGGGTACCGTCCATGTCGGCTATATACCGGATTCGAAAAAGGTTGATGAGATACTCGACTTGCCGGAAGGGGTGGTTTCCGTGGAGATGACTCCTCTGGGATACCCGGCCGCTGAAGCCAAGGCACCGCCGCGGCGGGAGCTGGCAGATATAGTATTTTACGAAAAGTACGGCAAGCATTAGAATTAATCAGGGTTTTCATTGGGAACTTCTTCGCCCGCTGCGGCTGAAACGGTTTAAACAGCTTCACCGCACGGGCTGATAATTTTATAAAGGAGGTTCACATGGCCAGGACGATCGCAGAGATCAACGAAAAAATTAAGAAAGGCCAGGCGGTCGTGGTCACTGCTGAAGAAGTGATCGGCATCGCCAAAAAGAAAGGTGTGGCGGCCACGATGAAAGAAGTAGATGTGGTAACCACGGGCACCTTCGGCCCCATGTGCTCATCCAGCGCTTACTTGAACCTCGGCCATACCAGTCCGCGTATGAAAATGGGTGGTGGCAGGGTATATCTAAACGACGTGCCCGCTTATACAGGAGTAGCGGCGGTTGACGTCATACTGGGCGCCACTGCCATGCCGGACGACGACCCTAAGAACAAGATCTACCCGGGCGAGTTCAACTATGGCGGCGGCCATGTTATCGAGGAACTGGTGGCCGGTAAGGACATCAGGCTGGTAGCCAGCGCTTACGGGACGGACTGTTACCCGCGCAAGAAGCTGGAAACCCTGATAAATATAAACACGATCAACGAGGCCGTGCTCTTCAATATGCGTAATGCCTATCAGAACTATAACGTTGCGGTAAATGCCGGGACACGCATGATCTATACCTATATGGGCGTTCTAAAGGCCAGGCTGGGCAATGCCAATTTCTGCTCGGCTGGGCAACTATCACCGCTGCTCAACGACCCGCTTTATAAAACCATCGGCGTTGGTACGCGTATCTTCCTGGGAGGCGGCGTAGGATATGTTGCCTGGCACGGCACACAGCATAATCCCTCGGCGCCGCGCACGGATAAGGGAGTGCCAACGCGCGGAGCAGGCACTCTGGCTGTTATCGGCGACCTCAAGCAGATGAAGTCTAAATGGCTGGTTGGTACCAGCTTCCTGGGCTATGGGACAACACTGACGGTAGGCATCGGCGTACCGATCCCCATATTGAACGAGGAGATCCTGCAGTATGCGCTGGTTACGGATGCGGATATACTTGCCCCTGTGGTGGATTACTCGGATGCCTATCCCAACCGCAAGGCGGAGGTGCTGGCCGAGGTCAGCTACGCGGAGTTGAAATCCGGCAAGATAAAAGTCAACGGCAGGGAGATTCCGACCGCCTCTCTTTCGAGCTACCCTGGAGCGGTGGAGATTGCCTCGACCCTGAAGGAGTGGATAAAGAAAGGGGAATTCCTGCTCTCCGACCCGGTGGCGCCACTGCCCGGCATTGAATCGGGCATCAAGCTCAAGCCGCTTGATGAAAGGCCCCTTCCCTGAAGGAGGAATGATAGATGAAAGTATCGAAAAAAATAGTATTACATTTTCCGCAGCAGACTATTGACAAGCCGATTGTCAGCGCGCTGATACGGGATTATGCTCTCGACTTTAATATACTCAAGGCATCCATATCACCAGGTGAGGAAGGGCTGATGATATTGGAACTGACCGGTGCGCAGAAGGATTATGACCGGGGTATCAAATACCTGCAGGAAATAGGTTTGGAGATACAGTCGCTCAGCCAGGATGTGCTGCGCAACGAAGAGCGTTGTACACATTGCGGGGCCTGCATCACCATGTGCCCGACGCGGGCCTTCTCTCTCGACTTGGGCACCAGGAAGGTCAATTTCGACAACTCGCGCTGCATTGTGTGCGAATTGTGCGTCCGGGCCTGCCCGCCGCGGGCGATGGAATTAAAGTTATAGCAGCGGGTTTGTCTGGGAATGACCGGTCATTGCGAGGCCTGAAAGGCCGCGGCAATCTTATGGCCTGATGTCTTCAATAGAAGATTGCTTCGCTAACGCTCGCAATGACGAGGAATATAAGGGCCAAATGTACCAGCCGCGCACCTACCGTCATAAGATCAAAGACGGTGACCTGGTATCTTTCACAGTTGCAGTTAAAGAGACCGACCTCTACATCCGTGCAACCGGGGATTTGACGCGTGAGGCACTGGCGGCCATCCATGAAGTCCGCGGTCCCTTAGAGGGATATATACGGGACCATCCTCTTTTCCTCCACAGCCTGGAGCCGTTTGCGGTGGAGAGTGGCGCGCCTGAGATTGTGCATATCATGGCTGAAGCGGCCCGGCTGGCAAATGTCGGACCGATGGCGGCGGTGGCCGGCGCCATGGCAGAACAGGTGGGCAGAAAATTATTGGCGTTTTCACCGGAAGTGATAGTGGAGAATGGCGGCGATATTTTCCTGAAAATTAATAGCAGGCGGCAGATCGGCATCTACGCGGGAGAATCCGCCTTTACTGGCAAGCTGGCTATTGAGGTGGAGCCGGGGCAGACGCCGCTGGGGGTATGCACATCCTCTGGTACGGTAGGTCCATCCCTTAGCCTGGGAGTGGCTGACGCGGCGGTAATCGTCTCACCATCGGCAGCGCTGGCTGACGCCGCGGCCACGGCCGTGGGCAACATGGTTAAGTCCGAGCAGGACATCGATGCCGCCATAGGGCGTGGGAAACAGATCAGGGGAATAACCGGCATCGTCTTAATAGTGGGCGGAAATATGGGGGCCTGGGGTGATATCAGGCTCGTGAAAACTTAGCCCGCCGGGCTTAACCGCTGCAGCAGTGCACGTTAATGGTGATGGTGAAAGAATCGGTGCCGCCGTTGCCGTCCGATACCTCGCAGGTAATTGTGTAGGTGCCCTGAACCGGCGCGAGCCACTGGATATTCGGGCCGTTTCCGATTAACTTCCCAGCAGTGGCTTTCCAAGTATAGGTCAACTGGTCATTGTCAGGGTCGGTGGCGAGGCAAGACACATCACCTGTCTCATACTTGCGTATGACCAATTCGGGGGTCTTTTTCGTATCCTCCTCGGTCGGGTTGGTTTTTACCGTTATGGCCATGTGGTTAGGTCTGGTGAACTTGATAGCGCTGATGACCGGCGGGCTATTGGGCTTTTCGGGTACCGTTATTAAGGCATCCCTGGTTGCCGACCCACCCTTGCCATCGATGACGATTACCGTGACCTTGTAGTTGCCCGGGTTACTCGGCGCCGTCCAGGTCGCTGTATCGGCAGAACCTTCCACGAACCCCCCGCTGCAGGTCCACTGGTAGCTGAGGTTATCGCTTTCAGGGTCGCTGGCCTGGCACTTAAGATTGACCTTGCCTAAAGGCTGCACGACCTGCTGGTCGGCAGCCAGGCTCGATATTATGGGGGGATTATTTACCGGCTCAGGGGCAGGCGCAAGTGGAGCCGGGCTTTTTTGGGCAGCGCAACCTGTACATACCAGCATGGTAGCAATACATACGGCTGCAATATATAAAATACGGTTTGAAATCATACGGTGATACCTCCTGTATCAGGGTACAGCAGAGATTATTTATCCCCGGACAAATACTTATTTATCCAGAACTGGTGCGATAGAAATGGCGCCGGTTGCACTATTATTATGATTACCGCCAGGATTAAAAGTATGATGTCGTAGTACATCGATTGCATGGGGGTCAGCCCGCCCAACCATTGCTCCCAGACGCCGAAGCACTCGCAGGTTGGGTATTTATCAACCCCCGTAGCTATCATGTAGGAATTATTGGCCATGAAACCCAGCACAAGCGGGAGAAAGAGTATGGCCATTAAGCGGGGCCATATTCCGGTAATCAACGTCAGTCCTATAAAAATCTCGGCGATAGGCAAAATCCACGGTATAAAAACCAGCCCTATGAACTGGGCAAATTCGGGGGTCAAGAGGAAGTCCGGTATAAATCTATCCAGGAACTCTGTTTGCCCGGGCACCTGGCCGAGGTTGGCCAGCTTGCCGCCGCCCGCCAGGACAAGCGTCAACCCGACGAGCAGGCACGCTATGATGCTGATGACGCTACGCACCGTCGCCTTTTTTCCATATCCGTAATCAATTGACATATAAAAATCCTTCAGTTCCAAGTTACCCGGGGCGGGTCTTGACTAAATGGGAATTATAATCTACACTATGGCCAGTATGCAAACCCTGGTTAATGGTGAGTCTTAAACTGGCAACCTCTTAAACCGGGAGACCATAATGCCGGGACTAAGACTCCCGTCGTATGTTTTCAAGAGGTCTTGAGCCGAGCAGACCCGTCAAAACCCATGGGGCATATTGATTTTCAACAAGGAGGCATCAATGGCCCTAACGGAAAAGACCCTTACATGTGCCGAGTGCGGCAAATCTTTCGTCTTCACTATAGGCGAGCAGGAATTCTACCAGTCGAAAGGACTTCAGAACGAGCCCAAGCGCTGCCCTGATTGCAGGACTAACAGGAAACAGTCCCGCTCAGGCGGTTCAGGCCGACCCCGGGAGATGTTCAAAGCCACATGTGCAACATGTGGCATCGAGTGTGAAGTACCCTTTGAGCCGAGACAGGAACGTCCGGTTTATTGCAGCACCTGTTACGCAACATCAAAGCCGGAACGTTAAATATATTTAAATCTCCCGCAGTCTCCCGCGGGAGTATTTACAATCGAGTTGCCCCGGCGCGGCGGATGGGGTTTCTGTGGGTGTAGGCGTCTGCAGGCTGAAGATACATATCCCGGGGAGCAGGTCTCTCAAGGATAAGCGTAGCGTTGTGAAATCGCTCATCTCGCGCCTACAGAAGCAGTTCAATTTGTCCGTCGCTGAAGTGGACGACCATGAATTGTGGCAGATGGCTACAATCGCCATGGCCTGCGTTTCCAACCATAATGACCGTGTCGATGAGGTGATCAGTGCGGCCATAGGCTTGATCGAGAGGGATTTTCCAACCATCGAGGTCATCGAGAAAGAGATCGAAACCTACTGATCAAATTTCAAGTTTTTCCCTTTCATTGCGTTCACAATATCATTTTTTCCAGGTTGTATAATTAATCCGGATGGATACAACTGCTTTCCTCGACTACCTGAAAAACGACCCTGAATACAGAGAGCAGATCGTCCATGTACAGCATATTCCCCCGCGTGACGCGCGTCCCGGCTGGATAGACAGGCCGCTCCATCCCGTGCTGCAGGAGCGCCTCGATAATCTGGGTATCACCACACTTTATGCCCACCAGGCGGAGGCCATCAACACCGTGAGGCAGGGGAACAATGTTATGGTGGCCACGCCCAGCGCCAGCGGCAAGACCCTCTGCTATAACCTGCCTGTGCTGGATGCCGTGCTTAACGAGCCCTATACCCGTGCCCTGTATCTCTTTCCCACCAAGGCATTGGCCCAGGACCAGTTGCGCGGCCTGAAAGAACTGGCCGGCGCGACTATTAATCTGCCCTGGGAGTGCGTGACCTATGATGGCGATACCCCGGTTGAGGACCGTGCCAGCATGCGCAAACGCGCACGGATCGTGCTCACCAATCCCGATATGCTGCACCTGGGCATACTGCCCAATCATAAATCATGGGACAGGTTTTTCCGGCGGCTCAAATACGTGGTGCTGGACGAAGCGCACGTTTACCGCGGCGTCTTCGGTTCGCATGTGGCCTGCGTATTACGCAGGCTGAGGCGTATTTGTGCCCATTACGGCAGCAGACCGCAGTTTATCTTCTGTTCGGCCACCATCGCCAACCCGGGGGAGCATGCCCAGAGCCTGGCTGGCCTGCCATTTGAAGTCGTTGATAAGGACGGCGCTCCCTACGGCGGCAAGGCCTTCGCCTTCTGGAACCCGCCCATTGTTGATGAGGCGCGCAGCGCCCGGCGCAGCGCCAACTCCGAAGCCACCTATCTGTTCACCGGGCTCATCCGGCAGGGGGTGCGCACGCTCACTTTCGCTGCCACGCGCAAGCTTACCGAGCTTATCTATGTCTACAGCCGTGACCTGCTGGGCAGTCCCCTGGGGGAGAAAATCAAACCCTATCGTGCCGGCTACCTGGCATCGGACCGGCGGGAGATTGAACGTGAGCTTTTCTCCGGTGAGTTGCTGGGTGCAGTGGCCACCAATGCGCTTGAACTTGGCATCGATATCGGCGACCTGGATGCCACGGTCCTTACCGGCTACCCGGGCAGCATAGCCAGCACCTGGCAGCAGGCGGGGCGCAGCGGAAGGCGCAGGGAGAAGTCCCTCAGCTTCCTGGTGGCTCAGAACAACCCGCTCGACCAGTACTTCATGAATAACCCGGATTTCTTTTTCGGCAAGGCCTTCGAGAACGCCCTCATCAACTGGGAAAACAGCAACATCCTGCACCCGCACCTGCTCTGCGCCGCCTGGGAAAAAGAGCTCAGCGGATCTGACGAACAGTATTTTGGCCAGGCGCTGTTGCCCGCCCTTGCAGAGATGGAGGAAGAGGGCAGGTTGAGGAAGGTTGGCGGCCGCTGGCATATCGCCCCGCAGCTTTCACATCCGGCGCAGGAGGTGAATGTCAGGTCAGCCTCCAGCAGGCAATACCAGTTGCTGGATGCCTCCCGGGGATATGCGATACTTGAAACCATCGAGGAGGAGCATGCCTTCTGGCAGGTGCACCCGGGCGCCATCTACCTTCACCAGGGCGATTCCTATTTCGTGAAGGAGCTGGACATCGAAAAGCACATCGCCGTGGTCGAGCCGGCCACGGTACCCTATTACACGCAGACCATGGAGCTGACCGACATCAAGGTGCTGCAGAAGATGCGGGAAAAGGAGATCAACGGAGTAAAGGTCTGTCTGGGTGTGGTGGACGTAACCAACCAGGTGGATGGGTTCAGAAAGAAGAAGCACTACACCGACGAGGTGGTTGGCGAGGAACTGCTTGACCTGCCGCCCATGCGCTTCATCACCCAGTCACTCTGGTTCGGCCTGCCGGACAAAGCGGCGGAAATGATTGAGAAGGGCAAGCTCGATTTCCACGGCGGCCTGCATGCCGCCGAGCATGCCGCCATCGCGATTCTTCCCCTCTTTGCCATGTGCGACCGCAACGATATCGGCGGCGTTTCCACGCCCTTCCATATCGATACCGGGAGGGCGCAGATTTTTATCTACGACGGCTACCCGGGCGGCATCGGCATCGCCGAAAAAGGCTATGAAATCATTGAGGGATTGTGGGCGGCCACGCTCAAGGCCATTGAGGAATGCCCCTGCCGTGACGGCTGCCCGGCCTGTATCCAGTCGCCCAAGTGCGGCAACAACAACGAACCACTGGATAAAAAGGCCGCGGTAATACTGCTCAGAGGATTGCTGGGCGTGGTACAATAACGGGATTTTTCAATAAAGGAGAACCATGGAAACACTTAATTATCTTAAACACGTGATACGCAAGGCGGCCAACTACACCTTCAGCCGCATAACCTTTTACCTCACGCTTTTCAACTTCTTCATGCTGGCCTCGTGGATGTACGAAAACACCTCGATAGGCGAATGGATGAAGGAGAACAACCTGAGGGCGGGCGACATGCTGGCCATTATCCTCTTCGCCATCTTCTTCATCTCGGCTATGGAGTACGTCATTATCGGCCGCGATCGGGAAGAGGAAGGATATTAGGGTAACAGGCGGGTTTTGTTGCCTTTTTACTAATTATGAGATAATGAAAATAGATTGGATAACTGTTAAAGAGCCCGTTTATGAAAACCTCGAACCGTTTCCTTCTTGGCTTCGGCATTATAATCGTGGCAATCGTGGGCATCGCGGTTACACTTGCCATCACAGGTGGCAACGAGCCGGTCAAACTGCTCCCCGATACCTCGCCGGAGGGCATAGTGCAGCGGTTCCTGATGGCAGTCAAAGACCATGACTATCTGAAAGCCTACGGTTACCTTGCCCCGCAACCCGAACAGGTTAAAGGGGATTCTTACGAGAACTGGGTGCGGTCCCTGCAATCTTCCCGGGATACATCATCGTGGAAAGCCAGCATATTGAAATCCACGGTCAGCGATAATATTGCGACTGTGGAAGTGGCGGTCGATGTGCTCAGGTCCGAGGGGCCGCTGGCCAACCCGGTCACCACCAACCGGGTCACCTTTATGCTGCAAAAGGAAGGCGGCATGTGGCTGATCAATCAGCCGGCAGATATCTGGTGGCTGTACTAAAGTTAACAGCGGGAGGAGGGTAAAATTTGACCACCGTCAAGCGTGTCTTTTTCTACATATTAACCCTGATCACACTGGGGATACTGACGGCTGGATTAATTAACCTGTTATCGCTTTCTTTCGATGCTATCCGTGCCAGGTTTACACTTGCGGAGATAGGCGATATTAAACAGCAGTTAAGCCTTGGTATAGCTATGGTTGTAATAGGGGGCCCTTTATGGTTCCTGTTCTGGGGCACAATTCAACGCCATGCTGCGAACGATGCTGATGAAGCGGGGTCGTCGCTGCGGGCTTTTTTCCTTAACCTTGTCCTTATTGTTTCGGCGTTTGTCACAATCTTTACACTTAATGCGCTGCTGGCGTGGTTGATGGGAGGGTGCCGTCCTGATGAATTCAGCCCGGGCGGCACCGCTGCTCTCATAGTATCCGCTGCGGTCTGGTGTTACCACTGGCGGGTATCGGAAAAGGAAGGGCATGTCACACCGGTGGCCGCAACAGTGCGCCGCTGGTACATCTACATACTTTCGGCTTCCGGCTTGATCTGGCTCGCTGTCGGGCTTGTGCAACTGGCCAACACGGCTTTTATTTCACTTCCAATCTGGGAAGGCGTTATGGTCAAAGGCAATTTCTGGAATAGCGGGACCCGCAGTGCCCTTGCCTGGATACTGACCGGCGGCCTGGTCTGGGCATTCTACTGGTTCTATATGGCCCGTTCCGACAGCAAATCTTCGCTGCGCCAGGTGTACTATTATCTTCTAACCATCCTGGGCGGCGCCATAGCAGGGCTGACCGCGCTCACAATCACCGTTTATAAGGTACTTTACTGGTTGCTGGGTGGCGGCAAAGACGTCATCGGTTACTTCCAGTTCCTTGGCTGGTCTGTTCCCACCATTCTGGTCGCGGCCTGTATCTGGTTTTATCACCTGCTGATGGCTGAAGAGGAAGCTGCCACGGAGCAGGAACATCAGCTTTCGGCCCGCCGCGTCCACCGCTATCTGATGGCATTCCTGGGATTGGGGACGCTTATCGCCGGGCTGATTATAATGCTGGGAATACCGCTGGATTGGGTTATCAACTCCTTCAAAAATGAAACTATCGTGTTGGAACCGGGTTGGTGGAATAACCAGCTCAGCATGGGCCTGTCGATGCTGTTAGTGTCAATTCCGCTCTGGCTGTATTACTGGGGGCAGATAACCGCTATGGCAGACAAGGGCGGTGTGGTAGAAAGGCGCGCCAGATCGAGGCGTATTTACCTGTATGTAATCATCGGCGCTTCTGTGGTGATGCTGGCTGCGGACCTGGTCAACATAGTCTACCAGTTGCTGAATGGAATGCTGTCCGGCAACCTTGGGCAGGAAGCTCTGCGCAATGCGAAGTGGAGTTTGCAGACGGTCTTCATTGCCATCCCGGTACTGATATATCATTTGCGTATCGCCAGGCAGGACCAATTGCAGGGCGCAGAGACCGGGTCAGTCCCCAGGAAAGTTACCGTGCTCCTCAGCGACAATAAATCTCCGGTGGTGTTACTTATTGAGCAGAAGCTGGGGTATAAAGTGCGCAGGGTCCGCTATGCCGGGCTGGCTCCGCACAGTGTTCCGCAGCTATCTGACGGGGAAGCTGAGCAACTGGCCTCCGAGATACGTGCGGCCCCGGCGGATAATGTGATGCTGGTGCTGTTCGAAGGCAACGTAATGGTTTTGCCATACGATGGGGGTTAGTGCCCTCCTCAGTGGCTCAATATCTTGCTCAGGAACTGCTTCGTCCTTTCATGTGTCGGCGAGTTGAAGAGGATATCAGGCGGCGCTTCCTCGAGTATCTGTCCCTCATCCATGAAGATTACGCGTCTGGCCGCGGCGCGGGTGAAGCCCATCTCGTGTGAAACAACGGCCATGGTCATGCCTTCCTTAGCCAGTGCCAGCATCACCTCCAGCACCTCCGTGATCATCTCCGGGTCGAGCGCGCTGGTGGGCTCATCGAAGAGCATGACCTTGGGGTTCATAGCCAGGGCGCGCGCGATGGCTACCCTCTGTTGCTGCCCGCCTGACAGTTGAGCCGGTTTGGCATCGGCCTTTTCGGGTATGCCGACCTTGGTGAGCAGGCCGATGGCTGTCTGCCGGGCCTCTTCCTTTGACCTCTTGCGCACCACGCGCTGGGCCAGCATCAGGTTTTCCAGGACGGTCAGATGGCTGAAGAGGTTGAAGGACTGGAAGACCATGCCCACCTCGCGGCGCACAGCATTGATGTTCCTGTTACCGGCCAGCGGAATGCCGTCCACGGTTATCCTGCCATTTTCGCAGGTTTCCAGCCGGTTGATGCAGCGCAGCAGCGTGGATTTGCCGGAGCCCGAGGGGCCGACGATCACCACCACCTCGCCCCGCTGGATATCCAGGCTCACGCCTCGCAGGGCATGCACCCTGCCGAAGTATTTATGCACATCTTCAATGCGGATAATGGGGTCTGCCAATTATTACCTCTCGAATTTAGTTTTCTTTTCTACCCAGTTTACGATGCGCGCCGAGAACAGGGTCATGATCAGGTATAAAAGTGCTACCAGCAGCCAGACCTCGATGGGATTGAAATGAGTCGAGGAATATTCACGCCCGCGGCGCGTAAGATCGGCAACCGCCACAACGCTGACCAGCGAGGAATCCTTAAGCAGCGCTATGAACTCGTTGCCGATGGGAGGCAGGATAACGCGCACGGCCTGCGGCAGCACTACGTGGCGCATGGCCTGGAAGTAGGTCATGCCCAGGCTGCGTGCGGCTTCCATCTGGCCTTTGGGGATGCTCTGGATGCCGGCGCGGTAAATCTCGCTCATGTAGGCGCTATAGCAGAAGACCAGGCCGAGGATAGCCATCACTATAGGGTCGGCCTGGAAGCCCTCCAGCGCCGCAATGCCCCAGGCTTTACCCGCGGTCTGTACTACTACGGGAACAGCGAAGTACCAGGCCATGAGCTGCACGAGCAGGGGGACCCCACGCACCAGTTCCACGTACAGAGTTGAGGCCAGGTACACTATGCGGTTAGTGGAAAGCCTGCCGAGTCCGCCCAGCATGCCCAGGAATAGTACCAGCACAAAGGATATCAGGGTGACGGTCACCGTGACCACGATGCCGTCCTGAACAAACTTCAAGATATTCCAGAAGGGGTACGGCCAGGAGATAAGCAGCACGGCCGTAATACCTACGATGAGGGCTACCAGCCACCACCAGGCGTCTATGCGTGCCGATGGCTCGGCGCCCGGGATATGCTCAAGTTCCTGTGGAGGGAGATCGGGTTTTTCCAATATACTCATATAACCGGGTTATATTATACGCCCTGAACGCCCGGCGAAGTAGAAAACCGGAGTAAGCCTACGGGCCGACCCACTTTTTAGAGAGCTTGTCCAGGAAGCCCTCCTCCTTGAGGGCTTTGAGGGCGGCGTTAATCTTCGGTACAAGGTAGGCGTTCTTCTTGCATATGGCTATCCCGTAGTATTCGTCGGTGAAAATGGGGCCGACCATCTTGAGCTTATCCTTGTTTTTAGCGACATAGCCCTGCGCGATAGGGTTATCAGCTATGGCCGCGTCGAGCTGGCCGTTGATAACATCCTGGAAGGCGAAGCCTACATCGTCAAAGGTCTTGACCTTCGCCCCGGGTATCTTGCCCGCTTCGATGATGCCCGTCGTGCCTATCTGGCCTCCCACCGTCTTGCCGGCCAGGTCGTCCTTGCTATTGATCGTAGTGTTGTCCTTGCCGACCGTGATGATCTGCCCGGCGGCGTAGTAGGGGTCGGAGAAGAGAATGGTTTTCTTGCGTTCCTCCGTTATAGTGATGGAGGATACCGCCATGTCATATTGGCATTGCGATACGCCGGCCAGCACGGAATCGAAGCCCACGTTGACCAGCTCGATGTCCAGCCCGGCTTTGGCAGCTATGGCCCGCATCAATTCCGGGCCAAAGCCGTCCAGCTCCTTGGTCTGCTCGTTGATTATCTCGAAGGGTGGCCAGGTGGCGTCGCAGGCCACCGTCAGTTTCGTCCTGGGTGTCGAGGGGCTGCAGGCGGGGACCAGTAGCGCAAGCAAAATATAGGCGGTTACCGGAAGTAACAAGATTCTTCTCATGATTTATCTCCCTGGCCGGAAAACCCGGCGGCCTTATTATAGCACCCGTTGGACCCGGTATATCCGACGTGGCTATAGGTAGCCGGTATCCTGCATTTTCCATTGACGGCGGAAATCCGGCTCCACCGGGACGCCGTTCTCCTCTGCGTAGAGGCGCAGGCGAAAGTGGTCGTAGAGGAGCCCGGATATGACGCGCTGGCGGCGCTGCGCCTCGGGGAAGGTGTAATTGTGGGTATCCAGGATGATGCGGGCGATATCCGGGAGTTCCGGCAGGTTTTCACTGTGGCTCTCCGGGTGGTCGAGGTGGACGGTGATGAGGTTGACAAGCTTCGGGTCCAGGCAGGCCACCAGGACCGACGGGTCGTAGAAGGTGCCGCCTCCGTCGCGGTACTTCTGCCCGTTGAGCTCTGTCGCCTCGATATAGGTGTTCATGGTCCAGCCGGCCACGATGGCACTGATAACAGGTGCCTCCAGTACCTTCCAGGTGTATCCGCCGAATTCGTAATGCCGGTCCGGCCCGGTCATGCCCAGGAAATCTGTGAAGCCATCGCCGCGCGCGGCCGTAACCGTCAGCGGCAGCTTTATCTCGTCGAAGGTCAGCTTCTCCGGCTCGGGTAGGCCCGTATACTCTTTCAGCCTAGCGGCCAGGAATTCCTTGAGTGGGTCCAGATTGCCCCAACCCATCCAGAAGCGCCGCGGGTCGCGGTTTATCCTGACCAGCCTGTCCGTCTGCAGGTTGGCCACGAAGCCTTCAAGGTCCTCCAGCGCGTGCTGTGCCGCGGGCCTGTAGATATCAGGGAAGCGCGCGGCGGCCACCTGAACGGCGTGGAAGAAACTGTTGAGCACGCCGGCGGAGACCCCGTAGATCTGCTTGACCTCGCCACCTCCGCGCTTGAAGCCATCGTCCACGGCCCGTGTTGTGACCAGGCCTCCTAATATGCCGGAGAAGCCTCCCGCGCCGTAGATGATGTTGGCCGGGCGTTCGAAGGGGAAGCTGTCGAGCTGCCCGTCCAGTATCTCGTTGAAGCGCGTCATGATGGCCACGCGGTTTTTAGAAGACTCGAGCATGTTGGTTGCGGCCTCAGTGGAGCCCACGTATGGCAGGTCCGCGTGGCCGATGGCCGGCGGCGGCTCCTTAGTTTTAAACGATTCCATAGTGAAGCCGGGCTGTTTTTCTTTCACCTTTTGCAGCAGCTCTCGCTGGCGGCGCAGCAGGTCCAGGTAGTAGTCCGCCATCAGGGCCTGGTTGCGCTCGTGCTGGGAATGCATGATAAATGAAGAGGTGATGAAATTCAGCTTCCAGTCGCGTATCACGGCGTGTGGCCGCGTTCGCAGTATGGGCCGCGGGTCTTTGGCCTCCAGGTCGGCCACGATGGCCCCGGCATCCACGATAGGCGGGCGGCAGTCGTATACATATTTGCCGTTGACCGTGGAGGGCCTGGTGGATAGCAGAGTGCTGACCGCGGCGATGACCGCGTCCACCAGGGGGGCGTCCTGTGGAGGACCCATATGCATGAACTGGTAGGGGCATTGCAGCGTGTCGTCCGGCGGGCCAAACATGGTGAAGACGGCGTCTCGGTCCATGGTGCAGATATAGAGCGGGATGCCGAGGTCGGAGATCAGCAATACGGTTTGGTCAATAATATGTAGGGGTGTACCTTCAGGTGCACCAGTTTTATCTGCTGTTCCCATATATATCTTCAACCGTTTTTCCAGCCACCGCCGCAGCGGGTCCAGGTTAGAGCGCCCGTACCAGAAATTAATATTGAACGTACGTATCTGCCAGCCGCGCGCCTTTGACAGGAAATTGCGGAGGTCCTTCACTGCTGTTGAAGCCTTGCCCCACTTCTGCGGGTCTTTTTTCGCCGCCAGCGCCAGAGCGAAGGCCATGGCTACCAGCGCCCCGCCGCTTACCCCGTAGATGCGCCCGACAGGTTTATTCTCATCGAGAAGCGCCTGCGCGCGGTTAAGTTCCCTGACAATGAAAGGCAGGTCGCCCAGCTTGGCGGACTGGAAGATGATTGACGGGTCAAATGCCATGAGGTAGTTTAACATAGTTGTTGTATCGGGGACAGTGTTTGCAAGTTTCCTGTGACTTTTCATGTTAATTTATAATTTATTATGATATACTCGCATTTAGGGGGATTGCAGATGGGTGGCTGGGGTCACAGCAGTCCGGCCGGATTGCTTTAATAACAATTGGAGGTAGCGGTATGCGGAAACAATATTTGTGGATTCACCATTTCTTAAAAGTAGTAGCCATATTGTGCCTGTGCCTTGTG
>CAIMUM010000077.1 GCA_903844685.1 uncultured Dehalococcoidia bacterium | reverse complement strand
CTGCACGGACTGATACGCGACGAGAAGGGCGAGAAGATGAGCAAGATGAAGGGCAACGTGCTCAACCCGCTCACAGCCATCGACCAGTTCGGCTGTGATGCACTGCGTTTCGCCTTGACCACCGGCACGGCGCCCGGTAACGACCTGAATATGGGCCAGCACCGCTTGGAGGCGGGACGCAATTTCGCCAACAAGCTGTGGAACGCGGGGCGGTTCGTGCTTACGTCGCTTGAGAAAGAATCCGTGACAAATCAGGCATTCACGGACTGCGGCCGGAAAAAGCTGGAGGAGACCGAGGACCGCTGGATAATCTCCAGGCTCAACCGCCTGGTCAAGGAAGTCGATACCATGATGAAAGGTTTCCAGTTCGGCGAGGCTGAAAAAGAGATACACGACTTCCTGTGGGGAGAATTCTGCGATTGGTACATCGAGATATGCAAGCAAAGGCTGGGCAAGTCCAACACGCCTATGCCGGTGCTGGCCTTCGTCCTGGAAACGTCCCTGCGCCTGCTGCACCCTTTCATGCCCTTTATCACCGAGGAGCTCTGGCAGAACCTCAGGGAGCGCCTGCCCAGGGATAAGCTCAAAGCCCCTGCGTTGATAATCGCCCCATACCCCGTGGGCAACGAGAAGCTGCTCGATCCTGAGGCAGAGCAGGTCATGGAAACGGTGATGGAGGTGGTGCGCACCATACGCAACGCCCGCGCCGAATACAAGGTGGAGATGGGCAAGTGGGTGGAATCAAGCGTCTACGCCGGCAGTCTGCAGTCTGACCTCAAAGCCAAAAGTGCCATTATCGAAACGCTGGCTAAAACAAGGCCCCTGAATATCCTGCCGCGAGAACAGCGCCCGGCTCAGGCAGAGAAGGCTATGGTCTACGTGCTGAAGGACGCCGACGTGGTTATCCCGCTGGCCGGCATGGTGGACGCCGAAGCCGAGAAGGCGCGCCTGACTAAGGAGATGGAGATTTTGGAGCGTGAGATAATCCGCCTCAGCGGGCGCCTGGCCGACAGCCAGTTCACCTCCAAGGCACCGCCCGCGGTAATCGATAAGGAAAAGAGCCGCCTGAAAGAATACGAAGACAAGGTTGCACGCATGAAAGCCGAGCTCAAGCAGCTCGCTTAAACGCTGCGGCCGGACATCTTGCGGTACATCAGCGCCAGGGCTTTCTTGGTATCGCTGGCGATCCTGGACTTCTCGCTGGTCTTGACACGGTATTTAAACAGCCAGTAGGTGAATTCTTTCGTCTCAGTTAAAGTCAGTGATTTGCGGTGCGGATATTTCATCTCTTTCTGGAAGGCATCCAGCAGGTCAGCCAGTTCCGTATGGTAAACCCTGCGGTAAGCCCTGGCTGCCTCCTCCTCGGGCTTTAACGGGACAATGCTGGCCTTTCTCACCTCATAGATGCTGGCCATCAGCAGCGCCTGCTCAACCAGGACACCGTAGAGAAAATTCAGGTAAGCGCGGTACTTGGCCGGCCCCAGCGCCTGCTTGAATTCCGCATCTGTCAGCCTGACCGGCGGACGGTCGAAAAACAAAAGGCCGGTAAGCTCATCTTGGGGCACCATGTCCTTTATCTCATCACACAGCCTCTCCGCCAGGCGCAGCCAGTCGAAGGCCTGCCCGCCTATCAGGTAGAGGTAGCGCTCGCCGTTGTACTCCTCTTCCGGGCTGCGCCACATACTGATAGCAGCAAGCAGGGTGGGATACCAGGCTTTGTTTGCCTTTATCTCGGCCTTGAGATGCCGGACGGCGCGGGCGTCATCCGCGGCCGCGGTTTCCCGCTTTACCATTTCAGAATCCATAGGCACTCATCTTTTTCTCAAATAGGCAAGAACTTCTTTGAGCGGCCTGTTATTGAGTATGTCTTTGGGTTGACACCAGGCGCGGCGGGCCAGGCCGATGCCGAATTTCATAAAACCGAGGTGAGAGACAGCATGGGCATCGGTGCCGATAACCAGCATTACGCCGAGCTCACGGGCGCGGTAGGCATGAAGGTCCTTGAGGTCCAGGCGGTCGGGAATGGCGTTTATCTCCAGCGCCTTGCCACATCTCAGCGCGGCATTGAAAACGGCTTCCAGGTCAACATCCACCGGTTCGCGCTCCCCGATTTTGCGGCAGGTGGGATGGGCTATGATGTCCACGTTGGGATTCTCAATAGCGCCTATGATGCGCCGGGTCATAACTTCCCTGCTCTGCAGGAACGAGGAATGCACCGAGGCAATCACGATATCCAACCCCGCCAGCACTTCGTCGGGCAGATCGAGGCTGCCATCCGCCCTGATGTCAACTTCCACGCCATTTAATAAATTCACACCGTTTGACGACCGATTAAGGCGGTTTATCTCAGCGGTCTGATTCTGAACGCGCTCCAGCTTTTTACCTGTCCCGATGTTGCGTCCGCTGGAATGGTCGGTGATTGCCAAATACTCATAACCGAGCGCCTCGGCTGCTCCGGCCATCGCCTCGATGGTATCTATACCGTCGCTGCCGCTGGTATGAGCATGGAAATCTCCCTTTATATCCCCGACCTCTACAAGGGCGGGCAGGGCGTTTCTCTCCGCCAGGGCAATCTCGCCCATGTCCTCGCGTAACTCGGGAGGGATATATTGCAGCCCCAGGTAACTGTAGAATGACTCTTCATCGCTGAATCTCTCAGCCTCGCCAGTATTCACATTGGTGATACCGTACTCGCTCAGGCTCAGGCCCTGTTTCTGCGACCTGGTGCGCAGCGCTACGTTATGCTCCTTGCTACCGGTGAAATGCTGAAGTAATGACCCGAAATCGCGGTGTTCCACGATGCGCAGGTCGGCCTGCAGGCCCTTGAGAAGAATCACACTGGCCTTGGTCGGACCCTGCGATAGCACTTCCCTGACCTGCGGCAGTGTTGCGAAAGCCCTGATAACAGGTTCAGCGTCATCCGCCGTGCCCATAAGATCAATATCGCCTACTGTTTCCTTGAAACGCCGAAGACTGCCGGCTGCGGTGAGGTTGCGCACGCCGGGCACATTTTTTAATGCGCTTATAACTTCCTCCACCACAGGCAAAGCCTCGCCCAAAGGTATGCGTCTGTCCTTACGCCTGAATACCTCAATCGAATGCAGGATATTGGCGGCGGTTTTCTCCCCCATCCGTTCGAGCGCTGCCAGCCTCCCGTCCCTGGTAGCCGCCTCAAGCTGGTCAACCGTACCCACACCCAGTTCCGTTGCAACCCTGTAGGCAGTCTTGGGGCCGATGCCGGGGATATCCATCAGGTTGATTATGCCGTCGGGGAACTGCGCCTTGAGCTCTTCGTAAAACCTCAAGCGGCCTGTAGTGATGAGCTCCATCGATTTGGCGGCAATGGCATCGCCGATGCCTGCCACATCTTTGAAATCCCTGCCTTCTTCGTGCATCAGCTCCATCTCTTCAGGCAGGTGACGGATCACCTCGGCCGCACGCGCATAGGCCCTTATCTTGAACTTGTTTTCACCCTTAAGTTCGAGCAGGTCGGCGATATTCTCGAAGACGGCTGCGATGTCAGTGTTTTTCATCGGGACTATTTTAGCACGTGAAAGCATCTACCCGTTCATGCTATAATCGCTGCCAGCAATAAGACTACGTGGCAAAATTAAGGCGACGAGGAGGTCCGAAGTGGCTGACTATCCCTGGTTAAACAACTACGACAAAGGTGTCCCCCATACACTCGAGCCCTATCCTGATATCACGCTGCTCGACGTCATCAAGGAAAACGCCGCCCAGGGCCGAGGTCGCACCATGATATGGTTTAAAGGTAATACCATATCCTATCAAAAGTTTGTGGAATACGTTGAGCTGCTGGCCAGGGCACTGGCCGGTTCGGGGGTGAAAAAGGGCGACCGCGTCGCGCTGATGATGCCCAATTGCCCCCAGATAATCATCAGCCAGTTCGCCGTCTGGAGGGCGGGCGGCATAGCGGCACAGGTCAACCCTCTATTCTCCGAGGAAGAGCTGATACATGCCCTCAAGGACTGCGGCGCTGAGACGGTAATAGTATTGACGCCCTTTTATAGCCAGGTCAAAAAAGTGCAGCCTCAAACCAATGTGAAGAGGGTTATAGCCACTTCCATCAAGGAATACCTCAGCCCGTTCATGCGCGCCATGTTCACACTGTTGATGGAGAAGAAGCAGGGTCACAGGATTGAACTGCAGCCTGGCGACCTCTGGTTCCAAAAAATACTGCAGAAATATGCCGGTGCGCCGCTACCCCCTGTTATGGTTGGCCCCCAGGACACCGCCCTCATCCTTTTCAGCGGAGGTACAACCGGTACACCCAAGGGAGTAATGCACTCGCATCGTGGCATTGTCATGAACGCTATGCAGATCCGTGCCTGGTGCTCGCCCATAATGAAGGGCTGGGTCGACAAAGCCGTTTTGCTTATGCCCATATTCCACGGCGCGGGCAACTGGATACTTATCTCAACCATCGTTAACCCGCCGGTGCCCATAGTGCTGATACCCAACCCCCGCGACATTAAGGACCTGCTAACCACATTTAAAAAGACCCGCCCCACCTTCTTCCCGGGGGTTGCCACCCTCTTCATCGCGCTTATGAACCATCCGGATGTGAAGTCCGGCAAGATAGATTTCAGCAATCTCAAGATGTGTATAACAGCCGCGGCGCCCCTGCTGGTGGAGACCAAGAAAAGCTGGGAAGCCCTGACCGGCGGAAGGATTGTCGAAGCCTACGGACTCACAGAATCAGGCATCCTGGTAATGGGTCCCGTCGTGGGCAAGTGGAAAGAGGGGTCGGTCGGTATGCCCACACCCGATGTGGCAATGAAAATCGTCGATATCGATACTGGTACGCAGGATCTAAAAACGGGGGAGGACGGCGAAATTATCGTAAAAGCCCCGCACCTCATGCAGGGTTACTGGAACCGGCCCGAAGCCACCGCCGAGATGTTCCGGGGCGAATGGCAATACACCGGGGACATCGGCCACCTGGACGAGGATGGATATCTCTTTATAACATCGCGCAAGAAGGAGCTGATTAAACCGAGCGGGCACCAGGTATACCCGGGCGAGGTAGAGGAGGTAATCACCCAGCATCCGGCGGTTCTGGAGGTCAGCGTCGCCGGCGTACGGGACGACCTGCAGGGAGAAGCCGTCAAAGCCTGGGTCGTTCTGAAGCCCGGCCAGTCATCTACACCGCAGGAAATACAGGCTTTCTGCAAGGAACGCCTTACCGCGTACAAAGTACCCAAACACGTGGAGTTCAGGACCGAATTGCCCAAGTCCATGGTCGGCAAAGTGATGCGCCGGATACTGCAGGAGGAAGATATAGCCAAGCAGAAAGAGAAAAAATAGATCAACCCGGTAACTTGAATACCTTCAATTTGCTTTTCCCCGCGATAAGATCAAAATGCCGGTCGCAGTGGAGCAGTTCCACGCCGTTTTCTATAGCCAGCAGGGCTATATAGGCATCTGGCAGGGGCACATTTATCCCCTGCAGAAATAACTGGTTGGTAAAATAGCCCAACCTGTGCCAGAAAGATTCCTCGACGTGCAGGTATTTCTGACTACTCAATACGCTACGTAGAGACTGGACTTCCTTTGCGCTTTTCGCTCCGCGCAACAGTTCTGCCTGGATGATACCAGGCACGAGTATATGCCCTGCAGTAATCAATTCCCTCATCGTTTTCAGAAAAACAGGCTGTGCCGTAGACCGGAACGAAGCAATCCAGATTGAAGTATCAACTATAACGTCAGTCATCCGCCCTCATTTTCTCCAGGTCTTCCTGCGTATAACCAAAATCATAATTACCCATCATGGAAAGGAGCTTCTCGCGCCTTCTCATGTTGATGTACTCCCTGATCGCCAGTGTTACGGCCGCTTTCTTGGTTTTGGCCTTGCTCTCTTTCAAAAGCTCTTTCATAAGGTCGTCCTGTATATCTATTAGTGTCTTCATTATATATACCACCTATATATATATTATTACACAGTTAGTATATCATAATTTATAATAATTATATATCCATCTGGCAACTGGATTGTTTCGGTATTTGCTACGCCCTTGGCTCACCACAATGACAGCGGGCGCACCTGAAGGTACGCCCCTACGGGTGAATTGATGTAGGGGCGGGTTTTTAAACCCGCCCGAGACCGGGTGCAATGACCGGGGAAAAAGCGGCGACGGGCGGGCCTACTTACCGTGGCAGTGCTTGTACTTCTTGCCTGACCCGCAGGGGCAGGGGTCGTTGCGGCCGACCTTCTGGCCGGGCAGAGAGGAAGGCCTATGCGCAGGGGCCTCCCGTTTCTCGATATTGACCTTATAGATTGTGTGGACGATGTCGTGCTGGATATCTGCCATGAGACTGTCAAAATAGGCGCCGCCCTTTTGCTTATAGACCACCAGCGGGTCTATCTGCCTTACCGATTCCAGTCCCACGCTCTGGCGCAGGTGGTCCATGGCGGTCAGGTGCTCCTTCCAGTGATCATCGATGACCCTGAGCATCACCAGGCGCTCAAGCAGCCTCATCTGGTCCGCGCCCTGTTCCTTTTCCCTGAGTTCGTACACCTGATGTCTGTAATCAATTAGCCTTTCGGTCAACTGCTTCTTTCCCAGTTTCTCAAGCTGCATATCCTTGACATTGTCAGGGAGAGGCAATATCTCCGCGATCTCGTGCAAGAGGCCTTCCAGGTCAGTCTCCTCATAGCCGTGGTTATATTCCTCTACCAATTGCTCAACCTGCTTGCCGACCATATCCAGGATATTGGCCTTCAAATCCGCTCCAGCCAGTATCTTGTCGCGTTCGCTATAGATGACTTCCCTGTGCCTGTTGACCACGTTGTCGTAATCCACCAGGTGCTTGCGTATGTCGAAGTGGTAAGCCTCCACCTTGACCTGCGAATTCTCAATGGCCTTGCTGATCATGGGATGCTCGATTGATGTATTCTCATCCATGCCGGCCCATTCCATGACGCCCTTCACTCGGTCGCCGCCGAAACGCTTGACGATATCGTCCTCCAGCGAAACGAAAAATAGAGAGTCGCCCGGGTCACCCTGCCGTCCTGCGCGGCCGCGCAGCTGGTTGTCGATGCGCCTGGCCTCATGCCTCTCGGTACCGATAACATGCAGCCCACCAAGCCCCACTACTTTATCGTGCTCCAGCTTCCATTCATCATATCTCGGCTGGAACTCTTTCTCATCCGCAAATTCCCCGCGCTCGGGCGGCCTGCCGCCCAGGATGATGTCCACGCCACGGCCGGCCATATTGGTCGCTACGGTCACCGCTCCTACCCGCCCGGCCTGCCTGATAATCTCCGCCTCCCGCTCATGGTACTTGGCATTGAGCACCTCGTGCCTTACACCGCGCCTCATCAACAGGTCATCCAATAGCTCGGATTTCTCGATTGAGACTGTGCCCACCAGCACAGGCTTGCCCTCTTTATTCAATTTCTCAATCTCGTTGGCGATGGCCTTGAATTTGGCGTCCTCGTCCTTATAAATAAGGTCGTTGTGGTCTTCCCTGATCATAGGCTTGTTGGTTGGCATGACCACAACGTCGAGCTTATAAATTTTGAAAAGTTCCTCCGCCTCGGTGGCTGCCGTGCCGGTCATGCCCGCAAGTTTTTCGTAAAGGCGGAAGTAATTCTGGAAGGTGATGGTGGCCAGTGTGATGCTCTCCTTCTGTATCTTGACTTTTTCCTTGGCCTCAATGGCCTGGTGGAGTCCCTCTGAATAGCGGCGCCCGAACATCAGCCTTCCCGTGAACTCATCGACGATAATGACCTCGCCGTTCTTGACCATATATTCCTTGTCCCGCTTGAAAAGCACCCGTGCTTTGAGCGCATTTTCCGTGTACTCAGTCAGGTGCAAGTTGGTCGGGTCATATAAGTCAGGCGCCTTAAGCAGGCCCTGGCGTTTGAGCATTTCCTCCATCCTGGCACTGCCGGAATCGGTCAGGTATACCTGCCTCTCCCTTTCCTCTATCTTATAATCTTCCGGTGTGAGCCTGGATACCAGGTCAGCAAAGGTGTAATACTTCTGCGCCGGGTCCTCGCCCTGGCCGCTGATGATAAGCGGTGTGCGCGCCTCATCGATAAGTATATTATCGACCTCGTCAACAATGGCATAGTGCAGCGGGCGCTGCATCTTCTGGGACATGTCGATGACCATGTTGTCCCGCAGGTAATCGAAGCCGAACTCGTTATTGGTGCCGTAGGTTATATCGGCGGCGTAGGCTTCCTGCCGCGTAACCGGCCTGAAATGCGGCCAGCGCTGGTCTTTCTCATTCTGGTAGCTTGAATCATATATCAGGGCGGGTAACTGCTCGGCAGAACTCTGCACAGGATAGATGCTGGCGACCGTTACACCCAGTGCATTATAAACCGGGCTCATCCAGTAGGCATCGCGGCGGGCCAGGTAATCGTTGACCGTAACCAGGTGGCAGCCTTTGCCCTCAAGCGCGTTCAGGTAAAGCGGCAGCGTGGCCACCAGCGTCTTGCCCTCGCCCGTCCGCATCTCGGCTATCTTGCCCTGGTGCAGCACTATACCGCCCATCAACTGCACGTCGAAATGTCGCAATCCTATGGTTCGTCTTGAGGCTTCCCTGACCGCGGCAAACGCTTCGGGCACAATATCGTCAAGCGTTTCACCCCCGGCCAACCGCTCCTGGAACTCGACGGTTTTGGCCTTCAGTTCCTCATCGGAGAGCTGTTGAAACCGGGGTTCAAGATCGTTTATCTGCCTGACCACAGGCTTGAGGCGGTTTACCTCTCTTTCGTTGGAATCAAATATATTCCCTAACCAGCCTGGCATAATTTTTCCTAATCTTGGAACATGGCTCCGACCGACATGCCGGTATGTATGCGGTGTATGGCTTCACCCAGCAGCGGGGCGATGGGCAGCACGGTAATTTTCCTCAGCTTCTTGGGTCCTTCAACGGGGATAGTATCGGAAACCACGACTTCTTTAACCTTTGATTTGGCTATTCGCTCGATGGCCGGTCCTGAAAAGACCGGGTGGGTGCAGCAGGAATAAACCTCTTTGGCGCCTTCCTTAAGCAGGGCATCCACGGCGCTTACCAGGGACCCGGCCGTGTCTATCTCGTCATCTACCGTCAAGGCACGCATGCCACCCACCTCTCCGATGATATTCAACGTTTCCGTTGTGTCATCATTTCCTATACGCCGCTTTTCAATAATGGCCAGCGGGGCATTGAGCTTCTCCGCCAGGTCGCGTGCGCGCTTGCTGATACCGATATCTGTAGCTACGACCACCAGATCCTTGAGATTCTTGTTTTTCCAGTAATCACCAATTATGGAAAGCGCCGTAAGTTCATCCACCGGTATATTGAAAAATCCCTGTATCTGGGCGGCGTGTAAATCGACCGTGAGTATGCGATTGGCCCCGGCCGTGGTCAGCAGGTCTGCCACCAGGCGGGCCGTGATAGGTACGCGGGGCTGGTCCTTTTTATCCGTACGCGAGTAGCCGTAATATGGCACCACGGCGGTTATGCGTTCGGCTGAGGCGCGCTTGAAGGCATCCAGCATAATGAGCAGTTCCACCAGGTTCTTGTTGACCGGCGAGCAGATAGGCTGGATGATGAATACATCGCGCTCACGCACATTTTCCATGACGCGTACGAAGGTATTTTCATTACTGAATTCGAACACTTCGATTTTTCCCAAAGGTATCCCCAGGTAATCGCATACGGAACCGGCAAGTGCCGGGTAGGCGTTGCCGCAAAATACTTTGATCTCATCCTGTCCCGCGAATTTCCTCATGGTATTACCTCCAGTCGAAATGACGGCTAATTATAGCATCAACCGCTCAAATGGCCATAACCTGCCGGGCCGCTGTTATGCGCCAGGCAGGAGTGATGGCCCTGATGCCTGGCACGGTAAATGGAGTATAATCTAAAACGGATTTTTTCAGAGGAGCATTGCATCTTATGAGCAACGAGGCCGTTGAGCTTTTAAGCAGCTATATCAGGCTGGATACTACTAACCCGCCGGGCAATGAACACATAGCAGCAGATTTTTTCGCGAGGAAACTGAAAGGCGAAGGCATTGATTACAGGGTGTACGAATCCAAACCGGGCAGGCAGTCCATCCGCGCGGTGATCAAGGGTTCGGGACAACGGGAACCGCTCATTCTCCTTCACCACATGGACGTGATAGCCGCTAAAAGGAATGAATGGAGCTTCGATCCGTTCGGCGGCGAGATAATCGACGGTTATATCTGCGGCCGGGGTGCGCTGGATACCAAGTCGCTGGGCATCATGCAACTGCTGTCCATACTCGACGTCTGGCATAGTAAGGCGGCTCTCAACCGCGACCTGGTATTCCTGGCCACGGCCGATGAAGAATCCGGCGCGGACTGCGGCGTTGAGTATTTGCTGCGTGAGCATCCCGCTGACTTCCGGGCGGGGCTGGTATTAAATGAAGGCAGCTATATAGCCGAGGGCATAGTGCCCGGCAGGCTGCTGGCCATGATCTCTCCCGCTGAGAAAGGCCCCTGCTGGATAAAGCTCAGGCGAAAAGGCATACCCGGTCACGGCTCCACTCCGCACGGAGATAACGCCCTGGAAAGGTTAACGCAGGCGGTCAACCGGCTTATCGATTACCGTTTCCCCCTCAGGGTGACGCCTGTGGTAGCAGAGTATTTCAGGAGGATGGCCCCGGCCTGGGAATTTATCAAACCATTTGTTGAAGACGGAAAAGAAGACACCCTGCTAAAAATCATAGAAGACAACGGTTTGCTGGCCATGCCCCAGGTCAAAGCCATGCTGACCAACACCATCAGCCTGAATTCGCTGCACTCCGGCGATAAGGTCAACGTAATCCCCTCTTACGCCGAGGCCGAAGTTGATACCAGGCTACTGCCCGGCCAGGGGATAAATGCATGGATCGAGATGCTGAAACACCAGATGGACGACGATGAGGTCAAGATCGAGTTCATCATGAAAGGTGAGGGCAATTCCTCCGACATGAGTACGGATAGCTACCGCATCATTGAGCAGGCGCTGCTTGACTACTATCCGGGGGCTATCGGCGCGCCTTATCTGATGCTGGGCACCACCGACTCCCGCTTCTTCCGAGGTCTTGGCATGTTATCCTATGGCTTCTGTCCGGCGATTATACCGGCAGACCACCTGAAATCCATCCATGGCATTGACGAAAAAATCGCTGTTGAGAGCGTCATCAAGGGCACGGAAGTGTATAAAGACATAGTGAAAAGGTTGTGCACCTGACCGTATGCGAAAACCAGGCATCAAGACCATTTTGTTTAAGCTCGTTGCCGCCTACGGCGACCGCACCTGGCAAAAGCGGCTTGAGCCCGTGGACGAGCTCATCCTGACCATCCTCTCGCAGAACACCTCGGATATAAATTCCCGCCGCGCCTTCAAGTCCCTGCTTGAGAATTTCGCCGGGTGGGATAAAATCGCGTCGGCGGAGCCCGTGAAAATAGCCGACGCCATACGTGCCGGAGGACTGGCGGACGTTAAAGCCAAATATATCAAGAACGCGCTGATGGCCCTGCAAAAAGCAGCTCCCGGCTTTGATCTGCGGTTTCTCGCCCGGGGGAAGGTCAGGGACTCCCGGGAATGGCTGCTCCGACTGCCGGGCGTCGGGATGAAAACGGCCAGTTGTGTGCTGCTCTTTGCGCTGGGCATGCCGGCCTTCCCGGTGGACACGCACGTGTACCGAGTTGTGAAGCGGCTGGGATTGATTAAAGACAGGCTATCGGCCGATGCCGCACACCTTGAAATGGAGAAGTTGACCGCGCCCGGAGATATCTACCGCTGCCACGTCCTGCTGATAGAGCATGGCAGAAAAACCTGCAAAGCACAGCGCCCCCTCTGTCCTGTGTGCTGCCTGGCCGGTATTTGCCCCAGCCGGGAATACTGATTCATCAGAGACAGCCAGTATGGTAGCTATTTATTCCCGCCCAGTTTTCAAATTATAACCTGAAAGATGCTATGCTTTTATGTAATGCCAAGCCTGCCCCGGAGGTTTACATGAGAAAGGCCACCGTACACTATATCCTCGATGCTATCGAGGGCCTGATTTTATTGCTGCTCGTAATATCGGGCTTCATCTTATGGTTTGCGCTCCCCGAGGGCAGCGAAGCCGGCAAAGCCGTGATCTTCGACCGCCATACCTGGGTACAGGCGCACCAGTGGCTGGCCGCGGGGCTGCTGGCCTTCTTCAGCACGCATATCATCACCCACTGGGCATGGATCTCCTATATGACTAAAAACTACTTCAGACGGATCAAGAAAATTTGATTTACTCGTATGCTTGACACATCCGATATAAAACAACTATCATTGGAGATTACGTTATGACGCTGCACATAAGACTATACAGGGCAATTTCATACTTTGCGTTAGCATCTATGCTGGCTTCAACTGCCTGTACAGGGCTGTTTAATCCGCAGCCCTCCATCTCAGAGATCACACTTACGACGGGATTCGTCTCAGATTACCGTCCCGCAGATACGACAGTCACTTTTTACATCGATAGCCCCCAGGTTTGTTGTTCAGCCAGGGTTTCCGGGGCCGTCACCGCTACCACGGTCAAAGCCAGTTGGACCTCAGTAAAAGGCGGCATGTCTAAAGAGGCCAAACCTGTCATCCGGGAAGATACGGCCGTTTGCGACAAGGACTCCTACGTTGGATTCACACTGCCAGCGTCTGAAGATGGATTCATCAACGGTGACTACCGGGTTGACCTCTCGATTAACGGGGCACAAAAGGCCTCAGGTGCTTTCTCAATCCTGAATGACCCGTCTGTTCCCATACCCAGTATAAATTCTTTCACAACTGACCCGCCCCGGATAACAGCAGGGCAGCCGGCGGTACTCAAGTGGAAGGTTACCGGCGCGTCACGTGTGAATATACAACCTGCCCCGGGCACGGTCGCTGCGGAAGGCAGCCAGGCTGTCAATCCAGCGGTGGATACTACATACACGCTGTATGCGGTGAACAGGGGAGGCTGCAGTTATAGCGCTTTGACTGTAAATGTAGCTCCGTTTATCAAAGAAAAACCCGACCTGCAGATACTGGAATTCTGGTCGAGCGGCAACGTGATTTCCTACCGCATTAAGAACACCGGCGATCTCGCTTCCTGCCCGACTATGACCTACCTGTACAGGAACGATTTACTTGAATCCAAGGACTATGTCGCACCGCTCGCTCCCGGCGAGGAACGCGTCGAGGCGTTACAGCAATACCATTTTTCACCCAAGTTTGAGTCCATGAGAGGGTCCGGAGGGTCAGAAGCAACTACCGACGCAGTAAATATAAGGCTCTGCGCTAATGCTGAAGCAGCCTGCGTGGAAAGCAACGCTGACAACAACTGCCTTGAACACAATTTTGGCCCTCTCCTGAGCATCAACCTTGCACGCTATGCTCATACTGCGCACTGGCAGAGCGGAGATACCACGCTTAACTGGCCCATTCTCAAAGACAGCAATACCGGGCTGGCCTACATATCCACTGCGCAGCTTGGAAACGGGGAAAGCTACCAGGAAGCTCTTTTGGTAGCGCCGCCGCCTGCGGGCGGCTGGATACAGGGTACTTTTGGACTGCTTCGCGGCACACCTGAGGCCCTTGAGCCGTTTTATATCCCTCACAAATGCAAATTCACCTGCAAACTGGGGCTGACCCGCGATACGCGGGCGCCTGCCGGGACCAAATTCATGCTGGGCACGATGCAGGGCAGCGAAATAACTTATTTCCCGCCCGTTACGATAGACTCCACCAGTAAAATTGAGGATTATGAGGTAGACCTGAGCCAGTTCGCCGGAAAGAAAGTGTATTTCATCTTCCGAGTAGAATCCGGTGGACCCTGGCAGCAGGGAAGCATGGCGTGGATAGAACCAATACTCACCCAGGAAACATAGGTTATTTACAATACTGTGCAGTTATCTGCCTTTCCACGGCAATAACTCTATTATTTTTATCCCTTTTCCCCGAGCCTTTGCAGGCGGGCACACCGTCCACCTGCGTGCTGAAGTGGGGCGCCATCGATACTCCGGGCAGCTTCCCGCAGCGCAACGACATCCGCACCCCCTGCGAGGTAAATGCCATGGCGGTCTCCGCGGACGGTAAAATAATCTATGCCGCGGATATCCCTAATTCCAGCAGCGGCCCCCTGGTCAGCGCCGGCATCTACCGCAGCGGGGACGGCGGCATATCCTGGAGCCAGCGTCCCACGCAATGGCTGGCCGGTATCTCTGCGCCACCTGCGCCAACCTTCCCCATTGCCGATATCGCGATTGCTCCGGATAATCCCGATTTCGTGACGGCAGTCTGCCTGGACGCCGGCGGCACGCACCGCAGGGAGGTCTACTACAGCGTGGACGGCGGCACCAACTGGTATTACAGCGGCTCCATCCCCTGGCTGTACGGATCCGGTGAGCAAATAGGCAGCATCGCCATATCTCTTCCATACGATTACCAGGGTATCCAGGTACACGATATCATCATCGGCAGCCGCAATCCGTCTGATGGGCTGGCGCAGGGCGAAATATATGTATTTTGTTATCCGGGGATGGCCGGCTGGAAAGCCCAGGGCTTTACGGGCGGCGACATCATTACGCTCCATCCATCCCCGGTCTACAGTTCCGATTCCACCATCGTTGCCATGTCAAGCACCTTGCAAAGGACCTATATCAACCTCTGCTCACGCGACTTCGCCGCAAATACCTGCAGCTTCAATATGGCGCCAAACTGGCCGGTGGAACTCTGCACGCCCGACCAGGCAGGAGGTTCAAGCAGCGGTAAAACACGTATCATTACGGGCAGCCTGTCCCTGCCGGCCGATTTCGAAGGCGGCGCCGGCGCCAGGCGCATCATCTTCGCCGCTTATGACTCCAACGGTACATCGCTGGGCGCCTCTCAGCCGCTCGATGATGTTTACCGGCTCAACGACAGCATCGTCACGCGCCTCAAGGTACCCGCAGGCAGGCCGCGCATAAGCTCGATTGCCTATCATGGCACAACCGGATCCGGCAAGCTGCTGGCCGGCGAAGTAACAACCGACCGTCTCACCGCGGCGGCAACCCTGTGGTTCACGGACAGCCCGCTTGAGCAGTGCTCTACCTGGACAAAGCCGCTCAAAGCGCCGACCGGAGGATACGGCTCCGGGTTTGCCAACGCCATAGTAGCGTGGGACGGCGATGGCGGGACTGCTCTCACCGGAACAGGATCCGGCAACCGCGATACGCCGCTTAAATGGTCGGATCTTTCGGATATCTCCTGGGCCTCGAATGAGCTCGATGAATCCGCCTTCTCCATCAGCATAGATGACGGCATCTCATGGAACCAGCTCGGGCTGATCGACACGCGCATCAACCGCCTGCGCGCACTGGCGGTGGCCGGGGACGGCAAGACCGTATATCTATCCTCGGTTAACGATAACGGCCTGGACAGCGCCTGGCGCAGCCGCACGGCGATACTCGGCGACGCCTGGCAAAGAATAGCCTGCATGGATATTTCCGCGCCCCTGCTCAGGCTGGCACCTGAGAAAAAGGATGGTTCCACCCTATTCCTGGGCAACCAGGCGACAACGCGTGTCATACAGTCGAGGGACAGCGGTCAAACATGGAACGATTGCCTGCCCGGCGCCCTGCTGCAGGACATGGCCGCTGAAAGCAGCGACGAGTTATATATCCTGCAAGCCAACGCCCTGATCCGCCGCGGCAGATACCAAGCCGGTGGCTGGATCTGGGATAAATTCGAGGATACGGGGATATCCTCCGCGCACACCATCGCCGTGCAGGGCAACTACGTTATGGCCGCTGCGGCCCTGGGACAGCAGTGCCCGCTTGCCTACTCGCTGAACGGCGGCAAAGACTGGATACTTATCACTGAGCCAGCTTACAGCAGCGGAAACAGGCACGCAGCCTTCGACGAGGAATTCAAAGACAATCATCTCATCTACCTGGCTGACGATGCCGGGGGGTGCTACCGCTGGGCTTTGGGCACCAGCAACCGCTGGGATGATATGACGCCTTCCAGCAACAGCTATTACGGCATCGCCCCCGCCGCAAGCGGCATACTGTACGCCGCTTATAGCCCTCTGACCGCCGGTGGAGTGGACAGGTCGCTCTATTCCCGGGGAGGCATCCCCAAACTGGGTGTATTCTGGGACTCGCTGACCACCGGCCTGATGTCCGGCGTCGTATTCCGGCTGGAGCCCAGCGCCATCGTCAATGCTGATGAAACCGTCTGGGCGGTGGATGCGCGTGAGTACGATCCATACAAGAGCGTGGGCCGGTTATGGGCTTTCAAGGACACGCTCGCCAACCATTCCCCCTGGCTTATCTCCCCCAAGGGCAACAGCCTGGTATACTGCGACCCCGTGACCGGGCGCAACGCACAGGTCGACCTTACGTGGGAGCAGCTGTCGCTGGCCGAGGCCTACGAGATTGAGATCGGCAAGGACAAGTGGTTCGACCTGGCGGTCACAGCCGCGGCGCCTGCAACCAACCCATTTTACATCCCCAATGACCTGCGCTACCCGGCTTATTATATCGGCGCCGGGCTCTTGCCTGAGGCCGGGCACACCTACTTCTGGCACGTGCGTGTTAAGAGGGCCGCCACCGGCCAGGTTATACGCAGCCACTGGTCATACGCTCTCAGCTTCACCGTCCGCGCCGGCTTCCCCGTAGCGGCCTCCTCTTACCCAGGCATACAATCGCTGCAACCCTGTCACGAGGCCTGCGATGTGCCGTCCTACCCGATGGGCTTCTCCTGGACGCCCATGCAGAGCACAACCTCGTACCGCTTCGTGCTTTCCCGTGACCCAGGCTTGAGCCAGCCGGTTATAGACCAGCCAGTAAATGCCACAGCCTACAAGCTCCCCTGGCGTCTAGAGTATCAGACCGCCTATTTTTGGCAAGTGACACCAGTCGAGCCCATACCCGGCGACCCCAGCCCAATCTTTGCTTTTACCACTGAAAATGAGCCGGATGCGACCTTTCACGCTGGTCTGCCCACCGATAATGCCGCCAACGGTCTGCTTATCGCCCTGATCTTCGCCTTTCTCGTCTGGGCCTTGGTACAAGCCATCACGTTCAGAAACAGCCACGACAGGTAACCTAAACGCTGTCATTGCCAAATCCACCCTTTCCACCCGTCATTGCCAGGTCTACTCTTTCCACCTGTCATTGCAAAGTCCGCCCTTTCCACTTGTCATTGCGAAGGCCCCATTTTATTCATCATTGCGAAGGCTGCAGGCCTGAAGCAATCTCCCGAATTAGCAAAAACCCTTCCGCTTACGCTATAATTTGTGCCGTTGTGGTGAGTGTGGCCCAGAGGCCTAAGGCGCCAGGTTGTGGCCCTGGTTATCGAGGGTTCGAATCCCTCCACTCACCCCATCCCTTCTTCCCAACCTACCCGAATTCGTCATGCGCCTGTAGCTCAGTGGATCAGAGTACCGGTCTTCGGAAGATGAACTGAACGTAAACCACTATCTTGCCGCATCTTGTTCCCGTCAGTTACACAATAACCGACTCCATTGGGAGAAGAAAAGCCGATGGCTTTCGCCTCAGCTTTACTTGTTAGAGTAGTTTGGCCTAAGAGTTTATGCCAGAAGCTTTTTCGGAATGTCCGTCAGAATGGCTTCCGCTTCCCTGACGATTTCCTGCACCATATCATTAACTTTGGGCATATCGTTAATTCGCTGGGCCGCTTCACCGGCAGCCATGAGCGCTTTTTCCTTGTTTCCTTCGAAGGTAGCTTTTATGGATTCAATCTCATATAGAATCAAAGACATGTCGATCGTGGTGAAATCATCGGGAGTACCGAGGTAAACGCCGGGTGATTTCTGGAGAGTATTTTTAGCATGTTCCTCGCTGCGAGGTGTTTTCAACCACCTGGCAGGCCCGACAAAGCCGCGAGCCACAAGGGTTCCTCTGTCGCCCGCGGCCACAACCCCCTCCTTCCAAATCTGATGGAAATCACTCTCCTGTGTTGCCAGAAAACGGGTCCCCATCTGTGCGCCGTCTGCGCCCATAACCAGTGCGGCCGCCAGCGTCTTGCCATCGCAGAACCCACCAGCGCCGACAACCAGTGTATCTTTGTCTGATACTGCCTCCACCACAGCCGGGAGCAAAATCATCGAGTGTACCGGTTCCCATGAGGTATGGAAACCGCCTTCATGGCCGGAAGCTACTATCACGTCGACACCAGCTTTCTTACAGCGCAAAGCTCCCTTGACTGATGGAACAACGTGCATCCAAGTAAAGCCTGCTCCTTTTATTTTGTCTTTCCAGCCAACGGGGTCGCCGGCAGAGGTAAAGATCACCTTGAAATGCTTCTTAATATCAGCATTTTCTTCGCGGACCCTGATGGCAGTATCAATCATGACGTTCGCCTGGGTGCGAAGCTCCGCTGAGACCATCACGTTGATGCCGAAAATACCACCTTTATCTTTTACCAGCCTGTATGTCCGTTTCAGCACTTTTTCCAGGACTGTAGCCATATCGTCATCGAAATTAGCCCCGGCGGTTTCCACAAAGGCTTTGTAAATCCAGGGCTGAATATCTTTATCAAAAATGCCGCTGGTAGAAAGCAGTCCCAGAACACCTGCGTTTGCTGCAGCAACACAAAGATTGTTGTTGCTGAAGGGGCCCATGCCGGCCTGTATAATGGGATATTTAATCCCTACCAGGTCACATAATCTTGATTTAATCATTGAAGCTCCACTCAATATTTCTATTATTATCTTGCAGATAAGAACCTGCTTTTTCGACGAAGTATTATAGGAAAGGCGTTTTTGTATGTCAATAAAAGTACGGCAACGCATAATTTTGGTAGAATATGAAGAAGTGCGGGGAAGGATCTATGAGAAGTCTGAGTTCCGTACTACCTCCTGGGTTAGCTCGAGCGGCAGCGGAGCGTCACGACCGGGAGGTTTAGTGGAAGTTTGATATTCATGCGCCTGTAGCTCAGCGGACAAGAGCATCGGTCTTCGGAACCGGGGGTCGTGGGTTCGAATCCCTCCAGGCGCGTATCTAACCCGACCTCTTTGCCGACATTTTGCTCACAATCATTCTGATACGACATAACACCAGGACGATTCAATAGACAGGAAGGGCTGGGAGGAATCATTGACAGTCACATGGCAACAGGGTATTATCATGACCAATACCAATACTGGCTGATAACCGCTTAATTGCGAATTGAAATGGTAAATCCTGGATTAATTATCTCGAAATTGAAGAGGTGAACGAGGCTGCTGATGGAGCCATATAAAGGCGTTTCCGTCGATCTTGATTATTGTTTGAGGAGGTGGACCAATGAGCACGATCGAGAATGAAAGGGTCACAATCCGGCGCATGACCAGGACGGACATCGAAGCCGTTATAAATCTTGACAGAGAAATTGGTGGAGGTAAGAGCCAGATAACCTACAAGGATATGGTATCCCTTGATCCCGGTGGCCCAATAGACTTCAGCTTTGTAGCGGAGATTGGCAATAAAGTTGTCGGGTTTGTTCTCGCCCGCCTGATGTATATGGGGATGCCTTTCAGCGAGTTCTGTGTTATCAATGCCATCGATATTGCTGAAGGACATCGGGGGCAGGGAGTCGGCAGACGGCTTGTCGATGAGATCTTGGATAAATGCCATGACGAGGGCATAGATACCGTGCGCGCCATATTCCCGGAAAAAAATGAAAAGCTTCGTAAGGCCGTGGAAAACCTGGGCTTCCGGCGCAGCCCGGTGGTTAATTACGATATGACCTCTGATGTTTAAAGCGTCATTATTTCGTTACACTATCTATCAGGTCGCGATACTCCTGATACAGCCCCGACATGGCCTCAGGTTGATCACCCAATTCCAGGTAGCTGCCAGTTGCTGCTGACCAGTTCGGCCATTCCGATAGTCCCTGTCCATTGGGATTCCCTGTTTTGGCAAAATTAGTCCAGTATTTCATGAGGGTCTGGGAAAGCTGTCTCTCGGCCGGGACGTCAGGTATTTCCACGTTGTCGCTTTTAAAATTCCCGAATACATAGAAAATCTCGCTGCCATGGAAAGCGCCGAATGGCTTCAACGCGGTATCGGGTATGTGAGAGAACCGGTACATATAAACCTGAGAGCCGTTGGCAGCCGTTGTGTCGGCTGCATGAAGCGCTCCGGCACTATAGCCCATCACCGTGTGCATTTTGGCGAAGGCGGCTGGCACCGCGCTTTTGTCGTTGGCGGGGAACTTGGCCAGCGCAGCGGCGGCGTTATCACCGTAAATTGACTTCATAGCGGCTGCATAGTCCTCGACAGACATTTTCTGCACGGCAGGATCAGGTAGCACAAAAATTGTACCCTCATTGAGGTTCGTGCCGATCAGCAAGGGCACCTTTTTCTGTTTTCCCGCGGTGTAAAGCGACCAGGGGTTGTCGGGAATGACCCATGCGTCGATGACGGGCTGGTATTTGCCAGTGCTGTCGCCACTGCCCTTTGGATAGGCGGCTTTCAGCAAATCGTCTGCGCTCTTCTGGCGCATGGCGGCGAGCACGTCGGGGGTAGTATCGCAACCCAGTCGGGCAGCTACATCAAGGCCGGTCTTCTCGGCCTTTGCCACCGTGTTATCAGCTTCCCGTGGGTACGGATCGGGAAAAGTGCCGCTCTCCGAAATTGCGCGCTGGAAAAGGCCGTCTGTCAACGGGCTGATCATGAGGTCTGTCACGCTGCGGCCTCCGGCCGATTCACCGAATATCGTGACAAGATTTGGGTTTCCGCCGAAAGCCTTGATGTTCTTTTGCACCCATTTCAGTGCCCATACCTGGTCGAGCAGGCCATAGTTTCCTGATACTCCGTGTGTTGACTCTTTACTGAGCAAGGGATGAGAAAGGAAACCGAGCGGGCCCAGGCGGTAATTAAAGGTAACCACAACGACATTTTGCCCGGCGATATTCTTGCCGCTATACATCGATTGACTGCCTGATCCCGTGGAGAACCCTCCCCCGTGTATCCAGACCATGACCGGTAATTTGTCATCCGGGCTTTTGGCCGGTGACCAGACATTAAGGTAAAGGCAATCTTCATTCATCTCCCCCATATTATAAAGGAAGGTTTTTGGTTGGGGGCAGGCTGCGCTGAATTTGTTAGCATCGCGTATGCCGTCCCAGGGTTTGACCGGCTGGGGCTCTTTCCAGCGCAGATCACCTATGGGTGGCGCTGCAAAGGGGATGCCCAAGTAAGTCCAGATTCCGTCGTTAAGTGTTCCACGAATCTTGCCACTGTCAAGGCTGACCACGTCCAGGGAAGGTTTTACACAGCTGGCCAGCGGAACTATCAGGCTCATGACCAGGAAAGCAACGGCTAACAACACAACGGACCTCTTGAAATACATTTCAACCTCCTTTTAGATTTCTTATTATACGCTTATCCCTATTATATTCTGCAAGCGTTGACAGGCGCCCGCCATTTGGGCATACTCCATTATTGATGAAGAAACAAAAACGCGAAAACATAAACCTTTTTGAACTCGACAACCTGGAAGCAGCATCCGCTTTGCTGGAATTCAACTGGCAATTCCGTTCATCACGGGCCCTGATGGCCGCCCATCAGCTCGGTATTTTTGAAGTACTGGCAAAACCTAAGCAAGCCTCCGAGGTAGCAAGAGAATGTAGTACCGACCCGCTGATGACCGAGAAACTGTTAATTGTCTGCTGCGCCCTGGGCGTAGTAAGACGCGATGCTGACTATTTCAGGTTGACAAAATTAGGGTCAGACATGCTATTACCGGACAGCCCACGCTACATCGGCGGTGTTATCGGTCACAATGAGATCATCTGGTGGGCAACCACCGGGCTTCCCGAAGTAGTACGAACCGGGAAACGAGATGCTGCGCCGGATCCACCCGAGCGTTTCAAGAAAGATCTGTTTGATGACTGGATATGGGCGATGCACGGCATTGCCGCAAACGGCCCGGCGCAATGGTTGGCCAGGCAACTTGACCTCAGCGACAGGAACTTGCTGCTTGACGTAGCCGGGGGGCCGGGCACCTACAGCATCGCTTTATGCCAGCGGTTCCCACATCTAAAGGCCGTTGTTTGGGATTTGCCTGCCACCCTGACTATAGCACGGAAGGTAATTAACCTTTTCGGGATGAGCGGTCAAATCAAGGTGCAAAAAGGCGATTGGGGCAAAGACGCGTTCGGCTCAGGCTATGACTGCCTGCTTATGTCCAATATTTTACATGGGCCCGGCAGCCAGGCGGAGACAAGACTGAAGCAAAGTAAACAAGCCTTATTGCCGGGCGGTTTGCTGATCGTGCACGATTTCCTCCTCAACAACGACAGATCCGGTCCTTTACCGGCATCGCTCTTCAACCTGTGGTTGGGAACATACACAATTAACGAGATAGTTGAAGTCATACGCAAAGCTGGTTTCATCGATGTTTCCCTAATTGCCAGCAACGCCCAACGCGGCAGCGGCCTTATCACCGCCAGGCGCCCCTGAGTAAGATTGCGCTTTTTTAAAAAAACAGGACTTATATATTTGGGTTCGAAATCCCTACAGGCGCCATATCTATTTCCGACTCTTTGCCAGCATTTTGCTCACAAACCACCCGGTAAGACAGGCGTGGTATAATTAAGTTTAGATCAGTCATCTGACCAACTTGAGTGGAAGATTACTTATTTAAAGGAGGTTGTTATGCCGGTTTACATCGCGTTGACTACTCTCAATGAGAACGGCAGGGAGGCCGTCAAGACCAATCCCAAGAAAATCAAGGCCAATAAAGCTGCGCTTGAGGCCATGGGGGTAAAGGTGCTGGGGCAATATATCACGCTCGGCCAGTATGATTTTGTCAATATTTTCGAGGCCAAGAATGAGGAGACTATCTTGAAGGCGGCGGTGAACCTCTCGGGAAAAGGCATCGCCCATACGGAAACACTGGTGGCGCTCTCTGTTGACATCTTTACAAAAATAGCGCGCAAGCGGCCTTAGACAAGCCAAGTCGAGGCTGTATTTATTTACCGCGGCGTTGTTTGATTGGACTGCTGTTATCTGCGCCCGTACCCCTTCCTCTCCAGCAGCACCTCCATGAACGCGTCGGCTCTGGCTTCAAACTGGGCCATCGAGAAGTTGGCGGGGTCCATGTGGTCGGCCTCGATTACGACCGAGGGCACGCCGAGTTCTTCATGCAGCGCCCGCTTGATGTCCATCTGTCCCAGCGTGATGGGCAGGTATGACTTGTTGGAGTGTAAAATTACACCGTCGATGTGATAGTCACGGCAGGCCCGCAGCACCATCTCCTTCCTCCTTTTCATCGAGACGCAGGACACCATGGGATACGACATGAGCGATTTCATAGCCAGTGCCTCGAGAGGATTATCCACGTCGAGACGTATGGACCAGGCCGCCGAGTATGTTTCAGCCACCACAACGCCCCCATATTTCTCGAAGTAGTTGAAGAGCCCCAGATTGTACCACAGCGGAATGTTGTCCCAGAACAGCCGCACTTTCTCCTCAGCAATTATGCCGACACCCTTCTCCGCGCGCTCCTTCACTTCATCCCTGACCCTGGCCAGATAATCGACGGCGGTCCGGGTACCCTGCCTGGTCACCATGACAAACATCAGCCCGACCTCGGCTGCCGAGATCGGCGTGGGGATGCAGCGCCGGTACCCGGTTATCTCATCCCAGAGGGCACAGGCCTGGTCGGACAGGCGGACGACCTCGCCAAGACGGTCGTAGTTCATTTTCCTGCCGGTCACCTCGGTGAGAAAGGTGATGATGCGTTTTATCTCGTGTACAGCGTAATCGATATGGTAGCGCTGGATATTCTCAATGGGAACCTGGGGGAGATCGCCCAAAAAGACTTTTGCACCGGGAAATCGTCGGGCGATATACTGGAAATTCTTCATGGTCGGGACACAACCGGCGCCGGGCATGAAAATCATGTCAGGTTCCGGCAGGCCCCCCAGCGGCACTCCTTCCGTTCCCATCATACCGTTGATATAGCCCACGCAATTGCGCAGGTATCCGCAGAGGTCCGGGGAAAAACCCATGGATTCGGCGGCCTGGTAATTCTTATCGATCAACCCGAAGGCTGCGCAGACAGGCGACCAGTTCTCGGGGAAAACAGGCATCAGGTCCATAGCATAGAAGATCTCGATGAGGCCGTTCATGGGCGGCATCCAGCCGACCGGCTTGCCGGTCCGCTTGGCCTCATGCCCCTCCAGGTAGAATTCGGCGACAATCTGCTGCAGTTCCCTGGCTGTGGCAAGTCTCTTGGTCGATTTCTGCGTGTTTCCCATCTTATCCCCCAATTATCTCGAAGAACGCCTCGAACCGGGTCTTAAGCTGGCCCTCTATATTGCCGCTCTCGTCCATCTCGACCAGCAATACCGGTATGCCGCTGTTTTTCAGCTCCCCCGCCAGCGCCGGGTAGTCGGCCAGGTGCGGCGTGCAAAACTTCTGGAAGAGGAAGATGACACCCCTCGCGCCCGATCTCTCTACCAATTCCCTGACCCGGGGTACGCGGTCTTCGATGGTCGAGCGGGCGGGACAGGGGAAGCGGTGGATATAGCGGTCGATGAGCCGTTCCATAGG
>CAIMUM010000076.1 GCA_903844685.1 uncultured Dehalococcoidia bacterium | reverse complement strand
CTTCGGTGCCCAAAACCGCGAAGTCCATGAAGGATGCTATTATCTCCTCCTTGGACTTGAAATAGTGATATAGAGTACCTACCGTGATGCCGCCCGCCTCTGCTATGTACCTGACACCCGTATTTACCGTCCCCCGCTTGATAAAGAGCTCTGCGGCTGCCTTGACTATTTCCCATTTCTTCTCATTGCCAAAGTAACCTTCGGGTATGCTCCCATCCTGGAACGCCGTCAGCCGGTCAAGTTCATTCTTTTTCATAACCTCAACCATCTCCCAATCAAGCGCTTGATTGACTGCGAAATTCTAAAACAGGATGTATCATTTGTCAATAGGTGTTTTTACTTATAAAGATTTTTTTACCGGGTAAATCACCCAGCCAAGTTAAGGAACGAGGGGAGCAGTATCAGGAAATAGGCTGCCATGATGACCAGCCCGATGGGCACACCGATCACCGCCCACTCCTTCATGCTGATCTTCAACCGTCCGGCGGCCACGATGTTGGGGATATTGCCCGGTATCAGCATCCCGCCAGCTATCATCAGTCCCGTAATGATGCCTATTATCTGTTGGATCTGCATGCTTGGCCCTATCTCCATCGCCGTGAGCGTGGCGTTGTCCAGGATGGCGGATACCATATTGATCCAGTATAAAATCCAGGCCGGCACATGTACAATGTACCAGACGATGAGCGGCCTCATCCCCTCACCCAGCAGCACCAGCGCCGCCACGAAGAGAAACACCCTTACCGCCCGGAGTATCACCGTGCTGACTTTTTCCGAGTATTCGACCTCATGGCTGAAATGCTTCAGATCGATGCCCCTGCCGATATAGAAGGCGCCGAAAAGCGAGATGATCAAAACCCCGGGTATGATATATAGCCCGAATATCTTGAGCGGCCAGATGAAATCCGCGTGGAAGGGCGGCCCAGCCAGCTTGGCTACCATGATGGTTGAGAGGGGTTCGCCGACCGGCGTGAGGACTGCGCCGATGCCAAGAGCAAAGCAGGCCACCACCGCAAATTTTATCTTCTCCTGCTTATGCAGCGGCAGGGCGGCGATGATCTCCGAGAGCAGTACGGCGGCTACAATCAGCGAGACCAGACTGCAGAGCAGCCCCAGCGCAAGGATTAAAAGGAAGGTGAACCAGCGCCAGCCCAGCTTGGAGGCAATGGTCAGTATGCCGCGGCAGAATTGCCTGTTATAGAAGTGAATCAGCAGTCCAAATACCAGCACCACCTGGAATATACCAACGGGTACGGACCCGATCACTACCGGGGCCTTCAAAGCATCGATGACCAGCTCCCAACTCCACAACCCCGACACCGTGACCGCGCAGACACCCATGATAAGGAAGAATAGTTCGAGGTTCTCCTCCACCTTCTTCACAATAAAAGGCAGGATGAGCACCAGCAAGGTGATGAGGCAGAGGCCCAGTACTATATAAAGTACCGGCTCGTCGGGGATATGAGTCATCATCAGGTTTGTCGGCATTTTACCCGCTCTATCAAGCGCTTGATTGACTGGCAAATTTTAAAACAGCCGGAAACGAGTGTCAATAGTTCTTTGCTTTACAGAAGCTAATTTTCTCCATGGTCACCACGGCCAGTTGAAAACGATACCCAGCGCGATTCCCAGCATGGCCCCGGCGAAGACCTCCCACTTGGTGTGGCCGATAATCTCAGCCAAGCGCTGGCTGAATTCTTTATCACCCTTG
>CAIMUM010000075.1 GCA_903844685.1 uncultured Dehalococcoidia bacterium | reverse complement strand
TCCGAACCAGCATCATCCGTATTAGCATCCTCGCCGGTATCAACAGACACTCCCAAGTACGGGGGTGTCCTGAAAATTATCAGTAATCCAATGCCACCTAACATTGGCTGGCCCGTCGGAATTGTCAGCGGCTTCGGCGGTTCAGGTGTTTCCCAGGAGTGTTTTGAAACTCTGCTGCGAGGAAATAAAAATGGGGATATAGTGCCCTGGCTGGCGGAATCCTACCAGGTCGCTGACGACCTGAAATCGATCACCTTTACCCTGAGAAAGGGAGTTAAATTCACTGATGGCAGCGATTTTAACGCCGAAGTCGCCAAGTGGAACCTGGACTTATTCATAAAAGCCAAAGTAGAACCTTACTGGGCTTCGGTAGACATTATTGACGACTATACTATCAGGGTCAACTTCACCGGATGGCAGAGTACCTTACCCATGACTTTTGCTGAATGCAATGCTACGGCTCCAATGGTCTCAAAGGTGGCTTTTGAGAAGAATGGCCTGGAATGGATGAAAGCCAATCCGGTAGGTACCGGTCCTTTCAAGTTCGTCAGCTTTAAACAGGATGTCAGCTTGAAGTGGGAAAAAAATCCCGATTACTGGGTGAAGGGTAAGCCCTATCTGGATGGCATAGAATATACGTTTATGACGGATCCGATGACTATTAAAATGGCTATGCAACTTGGCGAAGCGGATATGTTGTTCACTGCGGGAGGCAAAGCGGCGGCAGATTATGCCTCACTGGGCCTTACGGTGAAAATCGTTATGGAAGATAACTGTCACTTAGCAGGGGATACCGCTAACGCCGATTCTCCATGGGCTAATCAAAAGGTCCGTGAAGCAGTAGAATATGCTATTGATCGTGAGGGCATCGCCACGGCCTTAGGTCACGGCTTCTGGCAAGCGCCCTACCAGGTACCCCCGCGTGCTTCCACAGCATATGATCCGGCTTTTACTCTGGGACGTAAATATGACCCGGAAAAAGCGAAGCAGCTGCTGGTGGAGGCCGGTTATCCAGATGGGTTTAAGACAACCATTATCGTATTTCCAAATGACGCTCTCAAGGATGTTACCGTCGTCATGCAGGCTGACCTGGCCAAAGTTGGGATACAGACTGAATTGCAGTTTCCTGATTTCGGCAAATGGGTGACCTACATGGGTTCTGGCAGCTCGCCTGAAAATAGCGCACTGCTTACAACCGTGCCTCGCTATGAAGTGAATTTTATCGGGGGAATCCAATTCATATTAAATATGCTGGGGAAGAGTTGGCAGAGACCACCTGAGCTGACTCAGGCTTACCAGACTGTTCTCAATGCACCTGCTCAGGATATTAAGCTAATCCGCGCCGTTACCGATATCATGACGAGGGAGTCCTTATTAATTCCCATTTGTGAAGGCGGGACAGACAGAATAACACAGCCTTATGTTGTTGCCGGTTATGATGAGAGAGCTTTGCTGCTTTTCTGGAACAGGGAAGATGTATGGTTGAATAAGTAGTCATGGATGAAGGTTGGTTGGAAAATTCGTAGTTTTTTAAAAAGAAAAAAGTTATTTTTAACCGTCTTATATACGTTTTAATTAGTGAATTAGGTAAGAAAGGCAAGGAGTCGTCTTTAGTCGTAACGGTTAATACCACCGATATTACCTTGACACTTGCAGGTAAGGATCACTGGTTCAGTGCGACAC
>CAIMUM010000074.1 GCA_903844685.1 uncultured Dehalococcoidia bacterium | reverse complement strand
TTACTGCCCAGATAAATTATTTTTTATGAGCATATGACATTTAAGCAAAATCACGGCGCTTGAGCCATCTTTCTCAATTAGAATTGGAGAAATTGTACAGTAGCTAACTAAACCTGTGTTCTTGGCCGGTACTGGATAGCTTCCGCCAGGTGATGGGACTGAATGAATTCGGCATTTTCCAGGTCGGCGATGGTGCGGGCCAGCTTGAGGATGCGGTGAAAGGCGCGTGCCGATAGATATAATTGCTTCATGGCGGCCTTGAGCAGGTTCTGAGCTGAGTCCTCCAGCCTGCAGTATTCTCTGACCTCGGCAGGAGTCATTTGGGCATTGCAGGTGATCTTGCTGCCGTTCAAGCGGCTGCGCTGTACCGCCCGCGCGGCTTCTACCCTCTTTCTGACGCTTTCGGATTTCTCTCCCAACCGCTTATCGGCTAACTTCTCATAGTCTATGTGGGGTACTTCCACATATATATCCATGCGGTCCATGAAGGGGCCGCTGATACGCCTCTGGTAACGGGCCACCACAGTGGGCGGGCACGTGCAGGCATGATAAGGGTCACCGAAGAAACCGCACGGACAGGGATTCATCGCGCCGACCAGCATAAAATCCGCCGGAAAGGTCAGGCTCCCGTTAGCCCGGCTGATAGTCACTACTTTATCTTCCAGAGGCTGTCTCAAGACCTCCAGAACGGCATGGCCGAACTCCGGCAGTTCATCCAGAAAAAGCACACCGCGGTGACTGAGGCTGATCTCACCGGGCTTGGGCCAATGTCCCCCGCCCACCAGCCCGGCGTTAGAAATCGTATGATGCGGACTTCTAAAAGGCCGCTGCTTGATCAAGGGCGTATCCGATGGCAGCAAACCGCAGACACTGTAAATCTTGGTAACCTCTAAGGCTTCATCGTTGCTAAGGGAGGGCAAAATGCCGGGCAAGGCCCGCGCCAGCAAAGTCTTGCCGCTGCCGGGAGGGCCGCACATAATCACATTATGACCGCCGGCCGCCGCCACCTCTATGGCCCGTTTTACATGTTCCTGTCCTTTAATTTCAGCCAGGTCTATCCCGGCGGCAATAGAAGGAGCTTCTTGAAGGACATTGGTGTCCGGCTTGTATTCAGGAGCCGGTATATCTCCGCGCAAATAAGCTGTCAGCGCCGCCAGAGAATCGAAGGGCAAAATACGGGTGCCTTCAACCAACCCGGCCTCTCTGGCATCCGCCGAAGGCACCACAATATCGGTAAAACCCTGTTGATGGGCCACCCCCACCATCGGCAGAATACCGCTGGTATGACGCAAAGCGCCGTCCATAGACAGCTCACCCAGGAATACCGTGCGGGTGACATCGGCGGCTATCTGACCGGAGGACAATAAAACACCCACGGCAATGGGTAAATCGTAAGCCGGGCCTTCTTTCTTGAGATCGGCAGGGGCCAGATTAACCGCCACTCGCCGCATAGGAAAGGTATAATTGGAATTTCGTACCGCCGCGCGTACCCTCTCACGAGACTCCTGAACAGCCTCATCCGGCAGGCCCACTACAAAGAAAGCCGGCAGGCCGGAGGAGATGTCAACTTCCACCTGGACCATGTAGCCTTCCAAACCGACGACAGCGCAGCTATTAACTTTTGCTAACATTGTTAATATGTTACATGCCCGTAACTCAGGTGTCAAGACTATCATAGCTAGAATTATTCGGACATCTATTGTTCAAC
>CAIMUM010000073.1 GCA_903844685.1 uncultured Dehalococcoidia bacterium | reverse complement strand
TGGCTGCCAGTACGGGATAGTAGCCCCCGAGGAATTTCTCTTCCTCGAAGAGTATCAGCGTATTGTCGAGATCGAATAATACAGCTTTAAGCATAATTGTAAAACCGCCTGTCAATTTTACGGCTTTATCCCGATGCGGACAAATAAGCGCCGTACCCGCCATGCCTGATACCCACGGGAGCTACCTCCTATACCACTTGTCGGCTGCAGGCGGCAAGCGCATAATATGGGTAAAAACGGGGGAGGTCATAATGCAGCAGAAAGAGGGTAATTTCAGAGGCACCGGCAATTTCAACCTTTACTGGAGATGCTGGCTGCCCGATGGACAGGTTAAAGCCGTAATACTGGTGGCCCACGGGCTGGGCGAGCACATTGGCCGCTACAACAACCTTGTCAATAACGTTGTGCCCCTGGGCTACGCCGTATATGGCCTCGACCACCAGGGCCATGGCAAATCGGAGGGCACACGCATATTCATCGACCATTTTCAGACGTACCTCAACGACCTCAAAACTTTCTACGACATGGTACGCAAAGATAACCCCGGGAAAAAGGTAATCCTCTACGGCCACAGCATGGGCGGGCTGATCGCTACCGCATACGCGCTGCAGCACCAGCCGGAGTTAGACGGAATGATAGTGTCCGCCCCGGCGCTCAAGGCAGGCGAGAGCATCACACCGGCCACCATCACATTGGCCAGGATACTTTCAGCCGTCGCGCCCAAGCTGGGCGTACAGGCCCTGGACTCGGCCCACCTCAGCCACGACAAGGCTGTCGTGGAAGCCTACGACAAGGACCCGCTGGTTTACCGCGGCAAGATAACGGCGCGCCTCGGCTCGGAGATGTTCTCCACCATGGCCAAGGTTGAAGCGCAGATGCCATCCATCACGCTTCCCCTGCTTATCCTGCAGGGCTCGGAGGACAAGCTGGTCAACGCGGACGGAGCCAGGTTGCTGTATGAAAAAGCCGGCTCCAAAGATAAGACCCTCAAGATCTACGACGGCTTCTACCACGAGGTGCACAACGAACCGGGCAACGCAAAGGTCTTCGCAGATATCGAGGACTGGCTGGGAAAGCACGTATAAATTGGAATTATTTTAGAAATATTTTATCGATTCGCAGCAGATTTTATCCTTTTTTTATTTTTTTCAAAGTAATATTGAGCGGTTTACCTGTTTACTGCTGATTAAGGGTTTACGTTACAGATAGGGGGTAATCGTTTCCATTACTATGGAGGCGGGTGATTTTCTGGCTATGCAGGACGTTTTTTACAAGGAACTGCTGGACAACCTTTACGACGGCGTTTATTTCGTAGACTGTAATAGGATTATAACCTACTGGAATAAGGCAGCCGAAAATATCACGGGCTATTCCGGCGCGGATGTGATGGGGAAAGGCTGCTTCGATAATATCCTGGTCCATGTTGATGAAAAGGGGCGCTCGCTCTGCGATTCGGGATGCCCTCTCCAGGCCGCTCTAAAGGACGGCACGGGCAGGGAAATCAATGCCTTCCTGAAGCACAGGGATGGACACAGACTGCCCGTACTGGTCAAGGTCAATGCCATATATGATGGGAATGGCTCCATAATCGGCGGCGTTCACAGTTTTAACGACAATTCGTCCCTTTTATACGTTAAAAAACATGCTGCCGAGCTGGAAAAATTGTCGACCGTCGACGGACTGACCGGTGTGGGAAACCGGCGCAGCGCCGATATAACCATGCAGAAAAAGCTGGCCGAGCTGAAACGCTATGGGTGGACTTTCGGGGCGCTCTTTGTAGATATAGACAATTTAAAATCGGTCAACGATACCTACGGCCACGAGGCAGGCGACGAGGTTTTGAAAATGGTGGCCCAGACCATGCTGGCTCAGATAAGGCCCTTCGATTACATCTTCCGCTGGGGAGGCGACGAGCTCCTGTTGATCCTAGTTAACGTGGACCAGCGCAGGTTGCATGCCTCAGCAGAAAGGATGCGGATGGCGGTGCAGAATGCCGACCTGCGATTCGGCTCAGATAAAATCAAGGTGACCGTTTCCATGGGGGGAACGATTGCCGAACCCGATGATATGGATAAAAGCATACTGGCCAGGACGGACAGGTTTATGTACCGGTGCAAGGAAGAAGGCCGAAACAGGTGCATGGTGGACAATTTATTAGTCCCCCCGTCTGCACAGCCAAACACTCAGGCCCCGGACACCAATCCCACATCATATCAAACTTTACCCCACAAAGTTGTTACGGCGCAGAATATAAATTCACCTGCCTTCTTTGGCAGGGTTGATATACATGCGCCCGTCAGCATTTCCGTAGTTTACCGGCGCAATGCCAGCGGCGCCTTTACGGCAAAACCCCAGGGGACAGATGCGGGCATGGCCCAGGACAACCACCCTATCGTTGATCTCGTGATCTATCCCGCGCAATACTCGCCCCAAATGCTGAGTCAGCACCAAGACGAAAAAGGCGATCCAACCCACTCAGGTCAGACCGGCGAAGCTATTTAACGGCACCCCCTTCACAATGTACAGAATTAAACAATTTGCCTGCTCAAGCCGACTTCTTACCTGTCAGCGTTTCAATCTCTATTCTGATTATCAGGACTTGATCGATACGGGCTGCATCAAAAACGGTGAAAGACCCGGAATAATGCTTCATGATGATGCGCAAGGCTTCCTCTTTTTCGGTCCCCTCCTCTATCAGTGTAGCCTTGCCAGTGCCCATCACACTGTGGTACCGCATGCCCCAGTTGCAGGCCACGTCAGATTGGACCAGACCATTGTCGATATAGATATTGAAGCTGACGAGGTTGTTGCGGTGAAGTATGTCGATCTTGCGTCCTTCTTTAGCCGAATGCACATACAGGCAACCGTCGGCGTAGCCATAGTTCACAGGCACAACGTAACTTAACCCGCCGTCATTCAAACCGAGCTGGCATACGCGTCCGCTCTTGAGGATGTCTTCGATCTCCGTGCTATTTACAATCTCTTTGTCAGCCCTGCGCATCGCTGGCCTCCTTGCCTTTCCCAATTTAAAATTGGCAATACCGAACCCATAATTTTACTAAAACCCCCCGTTTTTTACATTGCCGCTCTCCGGATTATTTTCCTTTGTGGCGCTTTCCAATACGATGTTATAATTATGCGGTAACCCCATGAATGCCCACCAGCCCCGGCAGTCATTTCACCACTTACGTTTACAAAGGAGGAACCTCAAATGAATTACAAACGGGCGATTTTAGTTACTTTAACGGCAGCTTTATCCTTATCGCTGCTGGCCAGCGCGGCCTGCGGCAACTACGGAGGGGCCGATGTCTATCTCGAGGGCGTCAGCATGGGCTCGGTCTCGGTCGCGGGCAAGCCGGTCACAGGACTTCCCACTGAAAACATCAGTATCGTCCTGAAGACCAACGCCAGCAAGGTCATGGTCAGCCAGTCGGGCGGCCAGACCACCATCAAGCTCCAGCCCTCGGGGGCCGTGATAACCAGCGGGGCTGACGGTATCTCCTTCACCGGCGTGGATTCATCGCAGGTAGAGTTACAGTGGGACAAAGCTGCTACGGTCAAATAACCAGATGGACATACTGGCAGGCTTAAACCCGGCGCAGAAAGAAGCGGTTCAGCGCGTTGAAGGGCCGCTGCTTATACTGGCCGGGCCGGGCAGCGGCAAAACGCGCGTCATCACCCACCGCATCGCCTATCTGATTAAAACGACCGGCGTCAACCCGCGGCGCATAATGGCTGTGACCTTCACCAACAAGGCTGCCCGGGAGATGAAGGAGCGCCTGCAAAAGCTGCTCGGCCAGGTAGCGGAGAATATTTGGGCAGGGACGTTCCACGCCATCTGCGCCCGCATACTGCGGCAGGACGGCAAGGCCATCGGTTTGGACAGCAACTTCGTTATTTATGATGAGGACGACCAGCAGAGCCTGGTCAAGCAATGCCTGCAGGAATTGGACTTCGACCCGCGCCAATATAACCCGTACAAGATACGCAACGCCATCAGCCAGGCCAAGAGCCAGCATCTCACCGCTGCGGCACTGGCAGACATGCATGGCAGCCGCTGGGACGATATAGTAAGCCGTATTTACGAGCGTTACCAGGAGCAGCTTGGCCAGAGCAACGCCGTGGATTTCGATGATCTGCTGATGAAGGCGGTGCAGCTTTTTGAAAAACACCCGGACGTGCTGGCGAAATACCAGACGCGCTACCTTCACCTGATGGTGGACGAGTTTCAGGACACCAACATCACGCAGTACAGGCTCATCAAGCTGCTGGGAGGAAAATACCGTAATGTCTGCGTGGTCGGCGACCCCGACCAGTCCATCTACTCCTGGCGCTTCGCCGACATACGTAATATCCTCAGCTTCGAGAAGGACTACCCTGAAGCCAGCGTCATAATGCTGGAGCAGAACTACCGCTCAACCAAGAATATCCTGGAAGCGGCATCTTCGGTCATTTCGGTCAACCAGCAGCGCAAGCAGAAAAAGCTGTGGACAGCCAACACCGAAGGGGCACCAATCTCCCTGATCATGACCTACAACGAGCAAGAAGAGGCGCAATTCTTGGTCAACGAGATACTCAGGCTGACCGGCAGCGATGGAGTGAAGCCCGGGGACTGCGCGGTGATGTACCGCACCAACGCCCAGTCCCGCGCCGTGGAAGAGGCCTTCATGCGCTACGGTCTCAAATACAAGTTGATAGGCGGCATGAAGTTCTACCAGCGGCGAGAGGTAAAAGACGTTATAGCCTATTTAAGGGTGGTGAATAACCCCTTCGACAATATCAGCCTGTCCCGCATACTCAAGATACCCGGCAGGGGTATAGGGGCCAGGACCCTCTCCGATCTCGGCAACTGGGCACGGGATAACAATATCTCCCTGTTTGCCGCTTTGAAGGCGGTATCCGAAAGCGGCGGACCGGGGTTCGGGGGGAAAATCAGCGCGGCGCTGACCGGCCTCTACCGTATGCTCAACGAGCTCATCGTGGAAAGCCAGCAGCTGAGCATCGTAAAACTGATGGACTCGCTGCTTGAGAAATCGGGCTACCGCGAAGCGATCAGGGGAGAGGACGACGGAGAGGAACGCTGGGAGAATATACTTGAGTTGCGCACCGTGGCTGTGGATTACGACGAATTACCCCCCGGGGAAGGGCTTTCCCCCTTGCTGGAACAAATCAGCCTGGTAGCGGATACCGATGAGATAGAGAGCAAGGCCGATACCACCACGCTGATTACCCTGCATCAGGCCAAGGGGTTGGAGTTCCCGGTGGTTTTCATCGTAGGTATGGAGGAGGGACTGCTTCCGCACAGGCGTTCCATGGAGGAAGGGGGTGACGAGCTTGAAGAGGAGCGCCGCCTGTGTTACGTCGGTATAACCCGCGCCGAGCATCAGGTATACCTAATGCATACCGTCCGCCGCAGCATCTACGGCGCCAGCACAGAAAGCACGCCCTCACGCTTCCTTGACGATATCCCTGAACACCTGGTGGAGAGAAAGGGGCTGACCGGCGGGGAGGAGCACCGCCCCGGACATGCTAAGGGGCAGGAGAAGCACTGGCGGGATGAGGAGGAAGGCATCAGCGTGGCCGACCTGCTGGCAAAAAAAGCGCAGGAGCTGCAGCCGGATAGAGAGTTAATCCCCTTGAACCCCGGTGACCGTGTCCGCCACACAAAATTCGGCGACGGGCAGGTTATCGGTATTAAGCCAACCGGCCAGGATAAGGAGATAATCATAGCTTTCGAAGGGAGC
>CAIMUM010000072.1 GCA_903844685.1 uncultured Dehalococcoidia bacterium | reverse complement strand
TACCAGCGGTTTCCTGCTGCTGACAACCACCATGACCGGTTCACTGATCTATATTTACAACGGCTACCTGGTGCCCTATGTGGCAGGACCGCTGTGCCTGAGCGTATTCGTCGGCGCCAGGCTGGGATCCGTTATCGCGCGGCGTGTGCACACGCGGATACTTTTAATAATTTTTTCCGTGTTCCTTGTTTTGATGGCTGTTTTGATGGTACTCAAAGGATTACATATTTTCGGTGGCTGAAATGATTGATGAGCATATTTTGGGCATAGAAAAACAGCGGCGGTTGAACCGGCAGATAAGCATAGTGCTGCGCGCCGGCGTGGTCGCGGCCTTCGTTATTATCCTGGCGGGGCTGATTTTAATACCGCTTTTGCATAGCCAGTCCCCTATGGCCATAATGTCCTTTTCCACCTTGCCCGCCGAACTTGCCAAACTCAATCCTCTGGCGTTGATTACCACCGGCATTCTCGTGGTACTCGTTCTGCCCGTGGTTGTTATCATTATGGCCTTCATCTACTACATCAACATCCATGACCGTCGCATGATCATTGTGTGCAGTATCCTGCTGGCCATGGTTATCTTCAGCTTCATTTATGCTTTGAGATAAATTGACCCCGTCTACGGCCTGTGTTATCATTCGAATTAGATGTCACTTCTGACTGAACTTCACGCTGAAATAGAAGGCTGTAAAAATTGTGAGCTGGCCAGGCACCGGACAAAGGTTGTTCCGGGCGAAGGGCCGGAGGACGCCAGGCTCCTCTTTATCGGCGAAGCACCCGGCTGGAACGAAGACCAGACAGGCAGGCCATTCGTGGGACAGGCAGGCCAGTACCTCGACCAGCTTATCGGCATGATCGGCTACAAACGCAGCCAGGTCTTCATAGCCAACGTCATCAAGTGCCGCCCGCCGGAAAACCGCGATCCCATGCCCGGCGAGATAATGGCCTGCGGCAAATGGCTGGAGCGCCAGCTCGAGCTGATCAAGCCCCGCGTGATAGTCACGCTCGGGCGCTTTTCCATGGCCAAGTATTTCCCAGGAGATACCATCAGCAAGGTGCATGGCCGCTCCAAGCGTATCGGCAGCATCATCTATTTCGCCATGTATCACCCGGCGGCCGCCCTCCACCAGGGCAACCTGCGCAGGGTAATAGAGGCTGACATACTCAAGCTTCCGGCCGTATTGGCCGAAGCAGGCAAAATGGAGGAAGAAAAAGAACGGCCCGCCCAGCTCAATCTTTTCTAATAAAATATGACCAAACACAAGCTCAGGATAATCCCACTCGGCGGCCTCGGAGAGATAGGCAAGAACATGATGGCCATCGAGTACGGCGACGATATCTTAATCATCGACTGCGGCATGATGTTCCCCGAGGACGAGATGCTGGGGGTCGACCTGCTCATACCCGATATCACCTACCTGCTGGAAAACAAGGACAAACTGCGCGGCATCGTCATTACGCACGGTCATGAGGACCACATCGGCGCCCTCCCCTATATTTTGCCGCAGCTCGACCTGCCCATATATGCTACCAAGCTGACCCAGGGGCTGATATCGGTAAAGCTCAAGGAGCACCGCTCGCTGATCAAGGCCAGGCTCAGGCTGATAACCCCCGGAGTGCGCTTCCAGGTGGGCAATTTCAAGATCGAGGCCTTCCCCGTCTGCCATAGTATCCCCGATGCAGTTGGGTTGATTGTCTATACGCCGCTGGGCGCCATAGTCAACAGCGGCGATTTCAAGATAGACTACACGCCCGTTGACGGCCGCCCCACCGACCTCTCCAAACTGGCCAAGCTGGGCAACGAGGGCGTGCTGCTGCTGATGGCCGACTCCACCTACAGCGAACTGCCCGGCTACACACCATCGGAGAAAATCGTCGGCCAGACCCTGGACCATATCATCGGCGACGCGCCCGGCCGGGTCATCATCGCCACCTTCTCATCGCTGATCTCCCGCATACAGATGGTTATCGATTCCGCCGCACACCACAAGCGTCATGTCTTCATCGTAGGGCGCAGCATGCGCGACACGGTCAAGATGGCACTGGAACTCGGCTACCTGCACGATCCCAGTCAAGCATTATCTAATGTTGATGACCTGAAGAAGTACAGCCACAGCCAGACCATTCTGCTGACCACAGGCAGCCAGGGCGAACCGACCTCGGCGCTGGTGCGCATCGCCAACCGCGACCATCCCGAGATACGCATCCACCAGGGCGATACCGTGGTCATCTCGGCCACGCCCATACCGGGCAATGAATCGCTGATCAACCGCACCATCGATAACCTCTTCCGCCAGGGCGCCAACGTTATCTACGGCTCGCGCTCCAACGTCCATGTGCACGGCCACGGCAGCCAGGAGGAGCTCAAGATGCTCATCACGCTGGCCAAGCCCAAATTCTTCGTCCCCATCCACGGTGAATACCGCCATCTCGTCATCCACGCCGGGCTGGCCAAAAGCCTGGGCATACCCGAGGGCAACGTCTTCGTCATGGACAACGGCAACATCCTCGAGATCGACGGTGAGAAGGGCCGCATCGCAGGCAGGCTGCCCTACGGCAACGTCTACGTCGACGGGCTGGTGCTGGGGCAACACGCTCAGGTGATACTGCGCGACCGCAGGATGCTCTCGCGCGACGGCATCGTGGTAGTCATCGTGGCATTGGATAAGAAAGAAGGCACACTGGTGGGTTATCCCGATATCGTATCGCGCGGCTTCGTTGACACCGAGCATGACGGGAAGGTTATCGAGCAGGGACGTGAACTCGTAGCCAGCACGCTGGGCAACGGGCACCACACCGAGCAGAGCGCCATACACACCCGCGTCAAGGAAACGCTGAGCAAGTTCTTCTACGAAAAAACCAAGCGCCGCCCCATGATAATTACAACTGCTATCGAGGTATAGTAGAATAAAGCTATGCCCGCCAGGAAAAGCAGGGGAAACACTAACCAGACATCATCGCAGAAGAAAGCCGGCAAAGGCTCCGGCAATTCTTTTCTCTCCTTTCTCTCTTCTGCCCCGGTATTGCTTGCCATAATCTTCGTTATCGTAGTCTGCTTGCTTATCGCCTTCTGGCCGCTCATCGCGCGTGCTATGGGCGAACTGGGCGCCGATATCTCCTCCGCCCTTGATAAGGCCGGGGCCAATATCGTCAGGCTGATGGGGTTGGGCGTTATCTTCGTAATAACAGCCATAATAGGGCTACTGGTCATTATCGGGCGCCCGTCGTCTTTTGCACGCCACTGGAACTACTATATAGCCGCGGCGGCCTTCATGACGGCCGCATGGGGCATACTTTCCTTCCTGCGCCCGTCCGGTTCCGGGTTGCTGGCGCAGGTAACGCTGGGGGGCTACATCGGGCAGGGCATCGTAACCACTTCGCCTGTTGTAGGTATACTCATATTGCTGGCACTGGTTATCCTCAGCATCTTCTTAGTTGCGCCCGAATGGACGCTGAGACTTTTCAAGCGCACAGCGAAGGGGACGGCCGGGGCGGTCGGCGAGATCGCGGATGCCGTAAAAGAATCGAACGCCAGGAAAAAGGCTGTGCTTGCCGTAAAGGAGGCGGAAGAAGAACAGCCTGTTAAAGCTGAAAAACGTGATGAACCCGCCGCGCCTGCCGATACCGCCGTGATGGACAGGTTGCGCTCCGGCATAACCGTGGGCGGCTGGTCGCTGCCCAATATAAATATATTGGACAAGATAGCCGAGACCATCATCAGCGACAGCGAGATAGAGAAGCGCAGGGACACCATCGAGGAGGCGCTGGCCAGCTACGGCGTTGAGGCCAAGGT
>CAIMUM010000071.1 GCA_903844685.1 uncultured Dehalococcoidia bacterium | reverse complement strand
CAGGGAGATAAAATATGGATAATATTATGAAGGTAGTCATCATCGGCGGCGGGGCCTGCGGGCCCAAGACAGCCGCCAGGTTACGACGGCTTGACCCCCGGGCCAGCATAACCATGGTACAGGATGAAGCGCTGATTTCGTATGCCGCCTGCGGGCTACCCTACTTTATAGCCGGGTCGGTAAAACCACGGAATTTCCTCATACAGAGGGATGTAGCCAGCTTCAAAAAGCTCAGCAACGTGGACGTCCTGATCAATACCCGCGTGGATAGCATCGACCGCGCTGCACACAAAATCAGTGTTACCGACACAGCGGGCGCTAAGAGCTACACATTAGATTATGACCGGCTGGTGATCGCCACCGGCGCCAAACCCGTTATACCCCCGCTCAAGGGCATTGAACTGAAGGGCATACATGTACTGAAAAGGGTGCCGGATGCCGACGAAATAATAGCTTTAATCGATAAATCCGTTTCCAAAAAAGCGGTGATCGTGGGAGCCGGGCTCATCGGTGTTGAAATGGCCGAAGCGCTGGTGGCCCGCGGGTTCGCGGTCACCATGGTAGAGGTACTTGAACGTGTCCTGGCCGCCCTGGTGGATGATGAGATATCAGACCTGGTAGCCAAGCATATGACGGACAAGGGCGTGGTGCTCAAGCTGGGGCAGAAGATTACGGGGTTCGAGGGTTCCGAGAGCAAAGTCAGCCACGCTATCACGGACAAGGAGAGGATTGAAGCCGACCTTGTCATACTGTCCATAGGGGTGCGCCCCAATTCGAAGTTAGCCAAAGATGCCGGGCTGGAAATAGGGCAGTTTGGAGATATTGTCGTCAATGAATATATGCAGACCAGCGACCCTGATATTTACGCCGGGGGAGACTGTGTGGCCAACGTCAATCTCGTCACCGGCCAAAAAGCCTTTGTCCCCATGGGCTCCACGGCCAACAAACACGGGCATGTTATAGCCTCGCGTATAACTGGCGGCAAAGAGAAGTTCCACGGTATCGTCAGCACCGCCTGCGTCAAGGTACTTGACTTCAATGTCGGGCGTACCGGCATCGGTGAAAAACAGGCTCTGGATGCCGGTTTTAAAGTAGTGTCGGCTTTGCTGCCCGCTCCTGACAAACCTGAATATTACCCTGGTAATAAGGAAATCATTATCAAGCTGATTATCGATGCGCAGACCAGGCGCATCCTTGGCGGCCAGGGCGTCGGCCCCGGCGAAGTGGTTAAAAGGATAGACGTGCTGGCCACCGCGATAACCATGGGCATGACCGTGGATATGCTGGCCGACCTTGACCTCGCCTATGCCCCTCCATTCAATACCGCACTCGATGCATTGCACCACGCCGCCAATCTTGTGCGCAATAAGATGGAGGGAAGGGCTGTAAGCATCAGGCCCGCCAGATTAAAAAAAAAGCTTGATGCGAAAGAGGATTTTGTGCTGCTCGACGTCCGGGGTCACGGTGAACACGAAGCTACCAGTATCGTAGCGCCCCAGGTGAAACTGATACCTCAACCGGTACTGACCAAGAACCTCGAAAACCTGCCCAAAGATAAAGAGATCATCGTCATGTGCCGACGGGGCAGCCGGGCCTACCAGTCCGCCTGCATCCTCAAGGGACAGGGATTCAAGGACGTAAAATTCCTAGAAGGAAGCCTGACCTGCTGGTGCTACGAGGTCTGCGGCAAGCCGATCCTGTGAATTGTTTCCCGATAACGATGATGTATAATACCTGCCGGATAATATAAGACCAGGTCTCCAGATATGGCAGCGGATGTTTCCCGTTTAAGGCGTAAAGCAACGGGCAGCGGGTTGACCCTGT
>CAIMUM010000070.1 GCA_903844685.1 uncultured Dehalococcoidia bacterium | reverse complement strand
TCAGCACGTATGCTACCTGGTGGATACGGCAGGCCATTAACAGGGTTATCTCCGACCAGTCGCGGACGATCAGGCTGCCCGTGCATACCGTTGAAACCATAACCAAGATGAATAACGCCCGCCAGAAACTCCTGCAGAAGCTGGGACGCAAGCCTACCAGCGACGAGATCGCCGGTGAAATGGGCGTGGAAACGGAAAAGATAGACTGGCTGGTAGGCATACTTTATGCTGAGCCGGTTTCGCTCGATATACCCATCGGCGACGACGAGAGCCAGTTGAGTGACTTTATCGAGGATGAGGTCAGCCCTGCCCCCGAGGAAGAAGCCGCCCAGAGCATGCTGCGTCAGCAGTTCAAGGACATCCTCTCTTCCCTTACCGACCGGGAGAGGAGGATCATTGAGATGCGTTACGGACTGGATAACGAGCAGGGTCTGACCTTGAAAGAGGTTGGCACCGAGTTTGGACTTACCCGTGAACGCATCAGGCAAATCGAGAAGGAAGCGCTGGCCAAGCTGCGGCACCCCAGCAGGAGCCGCAAGCTGATAGACTACCTGGCCTGACAAGGCAACTTATTTGCAATCCGAACGCTCGCAGCATTTGTAATGCTGCGAGCGTTTGTTTTATGCTTGGATGCAAATAAATATCCTGATTAATGGGATTATAAGTAATGGATACTATCATCCTGGTAGTGGAAGACGATGTAACTTTGCGTGAGCTACTTAAATACAACCTGCAGAAAGAGGGTTATGGCGTGCTTACCGCAAGAGACGGCGGTGAAGCGCTGGAGCTATACGATAAGAATAAACCGCAGTTGATTATCCTGGATATTATGTTGCCGGTCATAAACGGCACAGAGGTTTGCAGGATAATCCGCGGGAAATCACAGATACCTATCATCATGCTTACAGCCAAAACCGAAGAAGTTGACAAGGTCGTGGGATTGGAACTCGGGGCAGACGATTACGTTACCAAGCCATTCAGTATGCGCGAATTAAATGCCCGGATCAAAGCTGTATTAAGGCGTTCTGAAATTGGAAAAGGCGCGGGTGACGCTCCTGCTGAGATGCATGGATTCCTCAAAGCGGGAGATATCTCAATTGATTTGATGAAACATATGGTCTTATGCAAGGGAAAAGAAGTGGAGTTGAACCCCAAAGAATTCGAGCTGCTGGTATTACTATTGCGAAACAGGGGACAGGTTATCAACAGGGAACAGATATTGAGAAAGGTATGGGGCTATGATTACATCGGCAATGACAGGACGGTTGACGTACATATGCGGTGGATACGCCAGAAACTCGAAGAGGACCCGGAAAATCCGTGTTATTTAATTACGGTCCGCGGATACGGCTATAAATTTGCGGAATGATATGGCGGGAAGAATAAGGCAGATTTCAGATGTCTGATTCGGGCTTTCCATACCTGTTATCGTTGATTGAAGACGGCATATTTGTGCTTGACCAACGTCATGAGATTCATTATATGAACGATGCCGCGGCCCGGATATTCGGCTTTAGTGTTGCCAGGGATAGAAACCCGACATTTATCGAGGTTGTGCGGGACTATGAATGTGACGCCCTAGTTAAGCAATGTGTTGATACAGGCGATGCCCAGTCTGCATCTATTAAAATACGAGAAAAAAAACAGTACTTAGATATAAAAGTCAGTCCCGACGCGGAAAGCCGGAACTACATCGTGATTGTCAAAGACCTTACCGAGAAGCGCCACCTTGAAGAGATACGCAGGGATTTTATATCCAATGTCTCCCATGAGTTCCGCACTCCTATTTCCTCTATTAAGCTTCTCTCCGAAACCCTGATTGATAGTCCGCCGAAAGACCCCGTTGTCCACAAAGATTTCCTGCTAAAGATAAATTTAGAGGCCGATAAATTAGCGCATATGACCAATGAGCTGACCGAATTATCCATGATGGAGAATAAAGAGGCAAGGCTCAATAAAAATTCTTTGAATCTCAATAGTCTGGTGCGGCAGGTCGTGCAACGTTTAGAGGCGCAGTCCGCTAAAAAAAGTTTAGTTTTAAGTCTTGATATTGAACCGCCAGTGCCCGATCTCGTTATTGATCAATACAGGATTGAACAGGTATTACTGAACCTGGTATATAACGCCATAAAATTCACGGGCCACGGTGGTTTCATAACCATCTCCGTGAAAAAGCGTGACAATGAAATCATGGTCTCTGTAAGCGACACCGGCATCGGCATACCCCGTGAGGAACTTCCGCGGATCTTTGAACGATTCTACAAGGTCAATAAGGCCAGGGATGATGAGGGTGTCGGCTTGGGGCTGGCCATCTCCCGCCACATTGTCGCTTCGCACGGTGGAAAAATCTGGGCGGAGAGCGAGGAAGGAAAAGGGTCAACCTTCTTTTTTACGTTGCCTTTGGGTGCATAGATGTCGGCCTGCAAGTTTTAACGAAAATTTAACCTTAGATTAATGGGGCCTTTATATAGCCGCTGTAGACTATATTCAGTGGCACCTGATGTGCTACTAAATATAGAAAGGAGAAAATAACTTGCGTAGATTTAGTGACGATTGGTTTGTTGTTCTTGCGGTTATCCTGGTTGTGGCTGTCGGCCTGGCCGGCTGCAGCGCACCCTCAAACTCGGCCACGGCGCCGGCCGGGCCAGTGAATCTAACCGGCGCGGGAGCCACCTTCCCTGCCCCACTGTATACTAAATGGTTCGACGAATATAACAAACTTACAGGTGTAAAAGTTAATTACCAGCCCATCGGCTCAGGTGGCGGCATCAGCCAGATCACGGAAGGCACGGTTGATTTCGGCGCCAGCGACGGCATAATGACTGAAGCCCAGCTAACCAAGGCCGAATCGAAGAGCGGACCCATCCTGCACATACCGATGACCAGTGGCTCTGTGGCAATCATATACAATTTGGCGGATTTAGGTACGGGTCAACTCAAGCTTACCGGTGACATGCTAGCCGGCATTTACCTGAAAAAAATCACCAGATGGAATGATCCTGCGATCGTTGCCCTCAATCCTGACCTGAAATTGCCTGATGCTGCGATAGCGGTTGTATTCCGCTCGGACGGCTCCGGCACCACCTATATCTTTACTAACTATCTATCCAAAGTCAGCCAGGAATGGAGCAAACAGGTAGGCAATGCAACATCGGTTAAGTGGCCGGGTGATATCGGCGGACAGGGCAATGCCGGTGTAGCCGGGCAGGTCCAACAAATCCCCAACTCCATCGGCTATGTAGAGCTGGCTTATGCCAAACAGAACAAACTGGCCTGGGCAAAGCTTAAGAACGCTGCGGGCAATTTCATTGAGCCGGCCCTGGCGGCGACCACTATGGCAGCCGAGGGCGTAACCCTTCCCGATGACATGAAAGTGATGCTGACCAATTCATCTAATCCGGACGCCTATCCCATTGTCGGATTTACCTGGCTGCTGGTATATGTAAATCAGAAGGATAAAGTTAAAGGAGAGGCCCTGGTTAAGATGTTGTGGTGGGCGATACACGACGGGCAGAAGTATACCGAGGCGCTGACCTATGCCAGCCTGGCAGCCCCGGTTGTGTCCAAAGCGGAGAACGAGGTGCTCTCGATAATGTACCAGGGACAACCTTTAATCAGCCGCTGAACAGGTGGATAACCAGTAACAATTCCTTCATTCCCTTTCTAATCCAGTTATAATAAATAGCCTTAGATGATGAAGAAGAGTGAACAAGCGACGACACTTCTGCCAGGTCTGCGGCATAAAGAGGCGGCAGCCCGGCCACGTGTAGGCGATAGGATATTTTCAAAAGTAACACTGTTCTTTGCCCTGTTGATAGTGTTGATTCTTGCCGGATTGCTTATTGCGCTGAATATCGACGCCTGGCCGGCGGTTCAGAAGTTTGGGCTCTCCTTCCTTACCAGTGTCTCATGGGACCCGGTTAGAGAAGAATTTGGTGCGCTGCCCGCTGTTTACGGAACGTTGCTGAGTTCGCTCATTGGCCTTATCATCGCCGTGCCGGTGAGTATTGGTTCAGCCGTCTTCCTGAGTGAACTGGCTCCAGAATGGCTGTGCCGGCCATGTTCATTTCTTATTGAGATGCTGGCGGCCATACCGAGCGTGATTATCGGCTTGTGGGGATTGTTTGTAATGGTGCCGTTCATCAGAAATCCAATCGAGAAATGGCTGGGCAGCAGCCTGGGTTTTTTGCCGTTTTTCCAGGGGCCGCCGTTCGGTGTTGGCTTTCTCTCCGCGGGAATTATCCTGGCTATCATGGTGATCCCGATTATTACGGCCGTCAGCCGCGACGTCATGCGCGCTGTACCGATAACCCAGCGAGAGGCCATGCTGGCACTGGGAGCCACGCGCTGGGAGATGATAACCAGGGCGGTGCTGCCTTATTGCCGTTCGGGACTGATCGGTGCGGTAATCCTCGGGTTGGGCCGTGCCCTGGGTGAGACCATGGCGGTAACCATGGTTATCGGCAACTCTTATAACCTGACACCATCGTTGTTCTCGCCGGGTGTTACCATCGCAAGCAAAGTGGCCAGCGAGTTCAGTGAGGCCTCGGGTGATCTGTATATAGGCAGCCTGATAGAGCTGGCGCTGGTGCTTTTCGGTATCACATTGCTGGTCAATATAATCGCACGCTTGCTGGTATGGCGAAGCATATCCGTCAGGGGAGGAGGTGAATGAATAGGACCGAAGGGTATTTGCAGCGCAGGTGGTTCAACAGGCTGATGCTCGTTCTGTGCGGCTGTGCGGCAGCTATAACCATAATATTTCTCGCCCTGATACTTGGATATACCTTCATTAATGGCATCACTTACTTTAATCTGGATTTCATAACGCAGGCATCCAAACCGGTGGGTGAGTCAGGAGGAGGAATGCGTGATGAGATCTTCGGCACCTTTATACTTGTGGGGCTTGCCTCAGTCATCGCACTGCCCGTCGGGCTACTGGCAGGCATATTCCTGGCCGAGTTTGCAGGGCGGAAGATGGCCTCGGCCATTCGCTTTGCAGCCGATATACTGGCCGGCGTGCCATCGATCATAGTGGGTGTTTTCGCCTATGCCCTACTCGTCCGCCCTTTACACTCATACTCTGCGCTATCTGCCGGCGTTGCCCTGGCCATCATCATGATCCCTGTGGTGGCGCGCACGGCCGAGGAGTCACTGCGACTGGTGCCCGGTTCCCAGCGTGAAGCGGCATTAGCCCTCGGCATCAGCCGGTGGCGCATTATTTTAGGCGTAATTATACCGGGTGCCACGACAGGCATAGTCACCGGCATAATGCTGGCCGTCGCGCGGGTCGCGGGGGAAACAGCGCCGCTGATATTCACTGCCCTGGGCAGCGCTTTCGGCGTGCAGGGTTTAACTGTTCCTATCGGGGCGTTGCCCTTACAAATATACCGCTATGCGTTGTCACCCTACAGTGACTGGCAGAAGCAGGCCTGGGCCGCGGCCTTCCTGCTGGTGATATTGGTGCTGGGCATCAATATCGTGGTCAGGTTGGTCAGCAACAGGAGGAAATAGTGATTGCCATTGAAAGTGAATCAGAGGAAATATCACAATGATGAATGATTTATTCAGGCCCATTGTTACTGCGGAAGCTCCTGATAAAAAACCGGCACTGCACGAACCGCCCAGGTGCATTATAAAAGTAAAGGATCTGAGCGCCTGGTACGGCAATAAAATAGTGATAAATGATATCAGCATGGGCATAGGCAAACAGGCCATTACCGCACTGATCGGGCCCTCCGGCTGCGGCAAATCCACTTTTATCCGTTGCCTCAATCGCATGCACGAGGTAGTGGAAGGTGGGAGGGTGAGTGGGCAAGTTCTCAAGGATGGCCAGGATATTTACGCCCCTGGCGTCGACCCTGTCGATATACGCCGCCGCGTAGGCATGGTTTTTCAGAGGGCCAGCGTGTTTCCTGCCATGTCCATCTTCAACAATGTCGCGTCGGGAATAACCCTGACACGTTTCTGGAGCAGGCGCAGTGACCTGCAGGACGTTGTCGAGCGCAGCCTGAGGAAAGCGGCCCTGTGGGACGAGGTCAAAGACAAGCTCGACCAGCCGGGGTCCTCGCTTTCCGGCGGCCAGCAGCAGCGCCTGTGTATCGCGCGGGCCATTGCGATCGAGCCGGAGATAATCCTGATGGATGAGCCCTGCTCGGCGCTTGATCCAATCTCCACCCTTAAGATAGAGGAACTGATGCTCGAGATTAAGAAGGACTATACCGTGGTTATCGTCACGCATAATATGCAGCAGGCCGCCCGAGTATCCGACTGGACGGGCTTTCTGCTGCTTGGTGAACTGATAGAATATTCACGTACCAGGGAGGTATTCACGGTGCCGAAAGACAAGAGGACTGAAGATTATATCACCGGGCGTTTCGGTTAAAGGAGGTTTGATTATGCCAAGGGAAGCTTACCAGAGGAATCTACGAGAACTACAAGACGAGGTGCTGGTCATGGGCAGCATGATAGAAAAAGCATTGGAGAGGTCCATGCAGGCTTTGAAGACGCGCGACCTTGAACTGGCCAAGCAGGTGATTGACGAAGATAGCAATGTGAATAAGAAACGCTTCGAGATAGAGGAAAGTCTGCTCGATACCATGTCATGCCAGTCGCCTATGGCCAGCGATCTCAGGACACTGCTGGCCGTCCTGTCCATCGTCACTGATCTTGAGAGGATGGGTGACCATGCCGCGGGCAATGCCAAGATCGCGCTGATGATAGGGGATGAACCACCTTTAAAGCCGCTCATCGACTTGCCGCGCATGAACGATAAAGTCATAGACATGCTGCACCGCAGTCTGAATACATTTATATCTCACGATGCGGAAGCTGCACGCAAAATAGTGCCGGAAGATGATGAGGTCGACAACCTCTACGACCAGGTTTTCAGGGAGCTGTTAACCTTCATGATTGAAGACCCGCGCACCATCACGCGGGCCACCAGGCTGATCTGGGTAGGGCATAACCTGGAGCGCACGGGCGATAGGGTGACCAACATCTGCGAGCGGGTAGTCTTCATGGTCACCGGCAAAATGGAAGAACTGAACGTCTCGACGTACTAAC
>CAIMUM010000069.1 GCA_903844685.1 uncultured Dehalococcoidia bacterium | reverse complement strand
TTTATTACACTGGATGAAAGCATAGGATATAGTATAGTGCTCCGAATAGACCCGCCCCCACATCCAGTAATCGATTATGGTGGGGAACTGAAAATTTAACCAGTTGTGATCGTGGTAGCCGACTCCCCTGACCGGTATCGTGTTACTTCCATCCGTTATAGTTCCTTCCACCGAAGCCCTGGCAAAAGGGACCACCCAGGCAAAGTACCCCATATTACCGAATTGAGAGACGCCGGTTCCGGGCTTCCAGCCGTTTATCTCCGCCCTGTAGGTGAGATGGCAGCCCAGGTCCTTCTCTTTAATATAAATCTCGTAACGTGGCAATTCCCCTTCCGGTTGTTCAATCCTCAGGTAATTCGCGCCGGCTTTGACATCAGCCTTGTCACGGGACGCAGCAAAATCTTTCTTGCCGTAAGGGACGAATGCATGGGTCTTCTTTCCATCCGGCCTGAGCAGGACGATCTCTACACCCGGTTTGCCGCCCATCCCCGGGTTGGGGTTTGCCGCGTGGAAAAAAACTACCAGGGTATGGCCGGTCTCGAAGTGCGCATCAAAATACCACCACTCGTACATGCCTTTTGCGCCAATATCGATATGAAGCCCGTCCTCCGCAGGTGTCAACGGTTTTATCGTGACATCGCGACTGCCGGGTCCTGTCCATCCCTCTTTTACCAGGGAGACTGCCTTGTTTATCATCTATTTCCACCTCTCTAACTTATTTTTATTGGCCGGCTTTATTTATCGGCCTGCGTCTTGCATTACATTGCGCAACTTCAAGCAATAATGTTGTGATTAAAAGAACGTGTAACCCTCTTTTTCGTCCGGGAACGCTTTCTCAGACGCGCCGCTGTACGTCCAGGAGTCATATGAAGAATTGGGATCAAGTTTCGCTTTTATTTTCATGATCATCTCATGATAGTTGTAGCAGTGCGGACCAAACAGCTGGTTCATCGGGCCGCCGAATGCGGCAATCGGCAGTCCCAGGGACCTCTCAATCGTGCCGTGAAGAGACTCTTCAACGATGGCCTTGGTGGCCTTCCTCGACTCGGGATCATTGGTTGAATACTCTCCAATCCCTTCGATGTAGCCGAGATGTCCGAAGTCAAAGGTCCCGCCGCTGCCGAGATCGCCGCCATCGTCTAAAATCAGGCCTTTCTCAATGGCCGGCCTTTTGACCCCGGCAATATAATCAGCCTGTTCAAAACCCATGTCCCAGGTGTCAAAAGCTCCGACCGAGGTAAACATGCCGGATGACGCCCGGAAACCCCCCTGGCTGTTGTTAGCGTGCCGCACGAGGATAAAGAACGCCGTCGTCAAAAGCTTTAGACGCATTTCCTCGCTGGTTTTCATCATATCCGTTATTTCCTGTATAAAGGGTATCCTGGTTATCAGCTTCAATGGATTTTTGAACATCTTAAAGAACGGCTTTACTATATCAAAAGCGGCCAATGGTATCTGCTGCATCGGCAGTATCAGTCCGCCCGATTCCTTGACTATCTGCTTGAGAGCTTTTACTTTCCATTGGTATTCCTTTTTGGAATGCCCGTGAACACATACTGTCAACACGTACCTGGCAAGTTTCGGGAAAACACCGGTTGACCACAGCTGTTTTAATTCAAGGTTATTATCGGTGAAACCGAGCGCTATGAAGAAGGCAGGCATCCTGAAATCCGAGTAGTTGCATTCCGCTTCCCCAAGCTTATAACCGGCATCGGTTATCTGCTTTTTGCTGGGAAACATGAGAATAAATACACCCAGGTTCGGCAATTCACGGTTCAGGACATATTTAGGCGATCCGCCATGGACCTCATATTCGGGATCGGAATCCCAGCGGTACAGCTTCACACCTACCTTTGTGAAGGTGCCCAGGCCGCCAAATGTACCCTGGAACCCCCGGATGAGTCCCCTGACGCCGGGTCCCGGACCGTCGGTGCTGAACCACTCCGCTCCGTCACCGGGACTGCCCAGTGTAAGGATTTCTCCGGAGGGCATTACCCACTCAACCCCCAGCATATTCCTGGCCTGATATCCCATCGAAGCGCCTGTTATGCCGTATCCCCACGCCGCTGCTGTAGATGCCAGGATCGAGTGATTACCCCCGCAGGAAACAGCATGCACGTTTAACCCGTGCTTCCATAGCTCCGACTGAAGATCTATGGCCCTGACATAGGGCTCCACAACTGCGATCTGGTTCTTAATATCGATATCGATGATTTTATCCATCCGCTTCAGATCGAGTAAAATCGTTTTTCGGCTTCCGGGCGCCGAGGAAGTGATCCAACCTGTTGAAAACGGTTTAAGCATGAAATCCTTTCTATTGCAGAATTTCGTGAGTTCTGATATTTCCTTGGGTGTTTTCGGCATAATTACAGCCGCCGGCCGCGCCGTCCACAGCTTGTCCTCCTTGTTCAGTGAAGAGGAGTTATAGTAAATAGAGTAGGCATCCCTGGTAGGGAGATCATCCTTCACCCACTCCTGGCCAACAATATCTTTAAGCTCTTTGAGTTCATCAACCGTTAACATTTTAGCCTCCCGTAGTTATCGTATGAGATTTACCGTGACTTGTTTCCACATAAGTAAGCCGGGGATCCCTTAGAGGTTGAATTTTCCCGGGCTAAGGATATTTTCCGGATCAAACAGGCCTTTGATCACACGAATAAGTTCCGTGTTCCCGGGATTATTCTTAAAAACCATTTCAGCAGCCTTGCCGTATGGCCTGCTGAAAAACGCCCTGGCCTTAATCAGGCGCTCAGTTACATCAGCTTCGTAATTTTTCAGGTTTTCGACTTCATGATTGTCATCAGGATTAAAAGGAACCATGAACTCGATATGGCAGGCGTGGTTCTGAATAACAGGCTGAATGTATATCCCGATTTGTTCGTCAGGGATGTTAAATGCTCTTGCCGATTCACGGGCAACGGCAATGTATTTTTCCGAATTATTCAGAAGGGAAAGAAAGAAAATTGACAGGCAATGGCCTTTAACCACATGCCGCCAGTCACGCGGGCCGCAGGGTGATTGCGCGGCCTTAAGCAGGGCGGGGGCCTCAATCTCTCCCACCTTATCCACGAGTTTGAGCCCGTTTCCACCCGCCATGTTTTTAAGTTCTTCATACTGATATTCAAGCCTTTCTGTTGGAAGCCTTTCGAATCCGGCGATGTTCTGCATGCAGATATATTCAGGAAGAGAATTCCTGATCCGGTCAAAAGAACCGGGATTGCCACACGTCATGAGCATGGCAGCGGCCAGGCGGTTCAGTATGAAAGTATGCTCACCCAGCCACGGGCGCTGAACTTCGTAAACATACTCAATTATCTTGGAAAGCCGGTCGCCGGCGACCAGCATCGGCCGCTCAATGGAAGGCAACAACTCGGTGCGCAGGCTGATCCAGGTCATGATGCCCATGGACCCCTGGGCCCCGATCAATATTCGCTGGAAGTCCGTCTGGCCGGGACCCATGGGCATCTTCTGGGCGCCTTTGGACTTCCGCTGCTCTTCCAGTGTACCGGGGCCACCGGCAGCGCCGCTGCGGAACAATTCGCCGGTTCCGTAAATAAACTCCGTACAGGCCACGGGATCCTGGAAGTCCCACTGCATCCTGGGCCAGATGTGAGGCTCGCGGTCGATAGTAGAGGCGAGCACGCTTTTTGTATCACGGGGCGCCAGCGGTGTCGGCAGCGTCATGCCATAACCTTGGAGAAAATTATTCAGTTGTCCATAAGTCACGCCGGGTTCGACAAAGCATACCCTGTTGCGGCGGTTGACCCAGGGGATTTTATTCCAGTCAGCAAGGTCAACAACCGCATGGTTGGCTGAGCAGGATATCCCCCCCTTTGTATGCGGTCCTCCCGACGAAACCGGCACAAGTCCGAATTTACCCTCCTTTGCCTTGCGGATTACTTTTTGCAGTTCAGGGACATCCTTCGGTTTTATAACGCACTGCGGTGTCCGGCCGGACCGCACCAGGGGATTACTGACTTCATAGGTCTTCAGCTTATCCAACGAAGTTTCAACCGTATTATTTTGCCCCAGGTCATTTAATATATTTGTGCTTATCATGTTTTTGTCTCCTGTGCTAATCGATGTCTGCGGCCTGGAAAACGATATCAATGATATCCAGGACGCTTATAGGATCATTACCCATATCTGAAGAGGCTTTTTCAAATTGAGCCTTACAGTGTGAACATGATGTCACCAGGTAATCCGCCCCTACCTCACGGGCCTCCTTAATCCGGTCTTTAGCTGCTTCTAAAGACATCTTTTCGTACATCTCCGCGCGTCCACCGCCGCCTCCGCAACAATGTGAGTACTCTCTAATCCGGTACATTTCCCTGAATGAAAGCCCTTTTATCGATTTTAAAATCGCCCGCGGAGGATCGAAAACGCCCCCCGTACCATAGTTGATCTTGCGGGGCGGAACCGTGTACTTCATCTGCCCGAATACAGTTCTTTCTTCACCCTTCCATTCTTCCTGAGGTTCCGACTGACGGCCAAGGTAACAGGGGTCATGATAGGTGACTTTCAGGTTTAACGGCCTCGTCAGCTTGATCTTTTTCTTCTCAATCAGCCTCTCCAGTAACTCTGTCCCGTGCAACACTTCTATACCCGTATTGATCCCATATTTGGGATACTTTGCCTTTAATGTCCCGAGGCAGGCGCCGCAAACGGTAACAATTGTCTTAACGTGCGCCCCTTTAAAGGAGCTCGCATTTTTTTCTGCAAGGGCGGTAAAGTTATCCTTGAACCCCATCCAGTGCGCCGGGAGTCCGCAGCAGTTCTCATCATCGCCCAATATGCCCACATTCACACCCGCGTGGAGCAGTAGTTTTGCCATTTTTCTGGCTGACAGCAGGGCATTTTTATCATAACGGGTTAAACAGCCGGCATACAGCAAAATATCAGCCTTTTGTTCGGGGAGCTTTTTAAGGTTCAGGCCGGCCGCCCAGTCTCCTCCCTTTGTGTGAGTTAATCCTGCCGGGTTGCCGGTGTCCTTTAAATTTTGCATTGTCCGCTTATATTCTTCAGGCGCCAACCCTTCGCGCACGAGGGTTTCCCTCAGGGTCATATTTATTTCATTTCGTTTGGATTCCATAATAAAGTTGCAGGCCATATCACAATAACCGCAAGTCCGGCATGAGAAGACAATATCCGCCAGGGCCTTATCAGCCTGAATACGTCCTTCCGAAAGGGCCAGCGCCATGTATCCCAGTCCCGATGCGGAATAGCTGTGGAACATGTAATGGCTGTTAATCGGGCAGATATTTGAGAATTCCTGCTTTTTAAAAACAGGCAGAGGCACCATTTTGCACAGGGAACAGCGAAAACAGGTTGCGATATCGCTTTCCAGCGACTTTAGCTCCGGATAACTCATACTTACCTCCCCCTTAATACGGTTTATAGGCTGTTCGATAATAAAATGCTTACGCCAGGATTCCCGTTATAACATAGGAAAATGCCTGATAAAGCTGCTCTTCAAATTTCCTTCCCTTAATATTCCCGGATAAGAAGTGGTTGATAATAGCCGTGATGCAACTAATGGCTATGTCGTTATCGACATCTTTCCTGACCACTCCGTCCTTTTTGGCCTGATTTAAGTAATTGTGTATGGAAGTGCTGAGTTTCCCTGAGATAGAATCGAACTTCTCCTTTACGGAAGGGTATTCACGAAAAACCTGGGGTAATATAAGGAGGTCATACATATATGTGGTGTGTGCCAGATGCCTGGTTGCAATTTCACAGGCCTTAACAAAGTCGGACTCATCTCTGAAGATTCCCGCAATCGTCTCAACGTTATTTCTCAGCCTGTTTATTACGACATCCTCTATCAGTTGTTCCTTGCTGCTGATTATTTCGTAAAGGGTATTTTTGGATACCCCCGCTTCCAAAGCCACGCTATCCATGTTCCAACCCTTTATCCCATGCTGCAGTAGAAGCGCCTCGGTAATTTTAAAAATATTATCGCGAATATTTTTATTGTTGGTCTTCGAGTTCCGTGCCATTAAAACTATTTATACTGTAATGGTTAATTTAGTACAAAATCATATTATATCAAGCCGGTTAACCTGTCAATATAACGAATTGATACATTGCCTTGAAACAGGGAGAATATCTCGTGAATTTCTGGAATTAAATTTCCTTACTGCGAAATTGTACCGGCGGGTTTTCCGATAAAAGTTGCGATTATATCTGTAAAACCTGTTAAGTGATTCAAGTATGGGAAATGCCCGCTGGATAAGGTACGCACCTGGGCAGAAGGATAAGTTGTCTTTAATTGTTCGCGCAGTGCCTTTTCTACCAGGGGATCATTATCCGCTTCAATTATCAGCACGGGAATTTTCAACGCAACCAGATCAGGTGCGGTAAATTGTTGAACGACGCAATGAAAACGTCCCACCACCTGCGCTTTGGACATACGCCCGGAGCCAATTTCCGTCAGGAACGCCAGCGTCAGCTCGTTATTGCCGGAAGCGGGATAAATACTCTTTACAAAACTGCCGCGCAGAACCTCCATTACCAGCCACTCGGGTAAAAACGGTAAAGCCACGCCGATCGTTTTATTCTCTTTTGCGATCAAATCATTCGGGGGGAATGTGTTCGAGAAAACAGCACTCTGGATTCGGCCGGGGTAATACGCTACAAGATATTGTGCCAGGTAGCCGCCCAGAGAAGTCCCCACAATATGCGTCTGCTTAACACCTTCCGCATCCAGAATGGCCAGGACGCCATCGCTCAGCTCTTCCAGCGAATTCACAGCGGGATACGTGACCGAGATCACGTGATATTGATCCTGCAGGGCTTCCATTTGTTGCCACCAGATATCATATGCACCGGTCATGCCGTGCAGAAATAAAATGGTTTCGCGGCCTTCACCAAAAGCGGCATACTCCCATGTAACGCCCTTTATCTTCAGTGATTTAGCGGGATGCTCTACCCGGAACGCCTGCAAATTTGCCGTGATTACAGGATCCACTTTGGCGTAGTTGTCTTTAAACGCCACGGTCGACACCGGATATAAATACACGCCGGTGACCACCAGCACAAGGATAAGCGGGATAATCCACTTTAAGTTCTTACGCATATCAACCTCCCTGTTGACCATTTCATTTTAAATCAAAAAGCGCAGCATTTCTTAAGATCGTAAAATTAAACCGGAATCCCGTCAGCGCCGGGTCGGCAAAGGCCTCAACAGAATTGAATCTAATGAGATGCGGGGGCGGGGTGGCGGGATCTTAACAGGATGCCCGACCGGCAAAACAGCGACAGCAAGTGTATTGGGTGGGAGATGGAACAGGGCATTCATTTCCTCTGCGCTTCCAATCGCTCCTACCCAGCAGGAACCCAGACCGAGGGCAGTCGCGGTCAGGACCATATGCTCCACAGCAATATAGGTATTTGCCATGGCGGTGGGGAAGTGCACATTCAAGTCGGTATCCGGAGCGTTTAAAAACAATTCCCTGACCGCCGGATCGGCGAAGTAGCCCGACAGTGTCTCAATTACGCCATAGTCGATAAACTCCTGGGAACGTTTCTCCCGGGCGGCTTTGGCATACGCGGCCAGGTCAACGCAACAGACAAACACTACAGGCGCCTCTTCGATAAAAGCTTGGTCGAAACATATCTTGCGGAGCCTTGTTTTCTCACCCTTATCTGTGACTATTATGAAGCGCCAGGGCTGCCGGTTGCTGCCTGAGGGCGCCAGCCGTGCGGCTTCAAGTATCGCATAAATAGCATCGTCGGATACCGGATCGCTACGGAAACTGCGTATACTCCGCCGCTGATTTATAGCTTCTGATACAGTGAGCATCATAATCTCCTCCAACCGGGCGAACGCCTATTTCTCATCTCTCAATAATACTTGTTGCGGTCTTTAATCTCAAAATCCGCGGCCAGGCTGCCCGGATAAAACCCCGGCCTTTACATAGAAGGCGTACGGAAATCCTGCTGCCTCCTTGTTTAATAAGGTAAAGGAACGCCGGTCCCGTATTCAGCGCAGGGGCAGTTGCGCAAAAGCGCAACTGCAGGATAAGCATTATGGCGGATGCTGCGGTTTGCTCAAGGTGTTAAATTATAGCCATCCTGAAAAAGAAAAAGGACAACCGGAGGCAAGGAAATGGCAAAGATAATGGAAAAGATAGAAACAGCAGCGGAAACCAGGGACGACAAAGGGTTCAAGTTTTGGACCGGCAAGGAGCCCTGCTGGGAGCTTTCTCACTGTACTAATATGGTGAAGGCCGAATGCCCGGCATTCAAATACCAGTTCTTGCCCTGCTGGGAGATCGAAGGCACTTATTGCAAGCTCGATGATTATGGCGCTGACGGCAAGGATACCAGCATCTGCGAGATCTGCCGGGTGTATAAGACTTACGGCGAAGGCAAGCCCATCCAGTTGAAGCTGCTGGGCCGGGGGATAAACACCTCCCTGAAAATTCTGGAAAAGGTTGCAGCAAGCTAAGCTCTTAATATTAGGTGGGATATCAATCCCCCGCTCCACAAGGAGCGGGGGATTTTCTTATGCGGCGGCCTATTGACAGTTGCGCTTTTGCGCAAAAGTAAATTAAGCGTTAAAACGGATGGCGCTACGCAATGTGTGTGGTAAATTGTTACTGTAAAGAAAAAGAAAACAACCGACGAAATAAAGGAGGAAAATAAAATGGCTGAAACTAAAGTAAAAGGAAAGAATGCAGTCGAGGTTAAAGCAGACAGCGGAGTGAATTTCTGGACGGACAAGGCGCCGTGC
>CAIMUM010000068.1 GCA_903844685.1 uncultured Dehalococcoidia bacterium | reverse complement strand
GTTCTACGGCAATCACACGCGGCATCTCAATTCCTTCGGTGAACTGACGCCCGATGCTGTGATCAAGGCCATCACCGGTGTGCTGGATATCCCGTACGCACCGCGCGACGCCGACTATATGAAGAAGGTTGATGCCGTGCCTCAGCAGTATGTCATGGACCGGCTGCTGACCTTCTGTCCCGGCTGCCCGCACCGGGCTTCCTTCTGGGCCATCAAGGACGCGCTGGCCATGGACGGGCGCCACGGCTTCGTCACGGGTGACATAGGCTGCTATTCCATGGCGCTGGGCCCGGCGGGGTTCTTTCAGACGCGGACGCACCAGTGCATGGGCGCCGGCGCCGGGCTGGCCAATGGCTTCGGCCAGTTGCACCGCTTCGGTTTTGACCAGCCGGTGGTGTCGGTGGTGGGCGATTCCACTTTCTTCCATTCCATCATTCCCTCCTTAGTCAACGGCGTGCACAACCATTCCGACTTTACATTAGTTATACTCGATAACGGCGCTACGGCCATGACCGGCTTTCAGCCGCACCCGGGCACTGAGTTCACCGCCATGGGCGAACCCGCGGCGCAGATCAGCATGGAGAATATCTGCCGGGCCATCGGCGCGCGGGTGGAGGTGTGCGACCCCTTCGATCTGAAGAGCACCACGCGCACCATGCTCGAAATGATCGAGCAGAAGGAGGGCGCGCGGGTTGCCATCATGCGCCGCACCTGCGAATTAGTCAGGCAGAAGAAAGAAGAGAAGCCTTATAAGATGAAAATCGATCCTGAGAAGTGCCTGGGTGAGGATTGTGGGTGCAACCGTCTGTGTACGCGGGTCTTCCGCTGCCCGGGACTGATCTGGGATCCCGTAGCCGGCAAAACTAAGATCGACGAGGTCATCTGTAACGAGTGCGGTGTTTGTGCCGATATCTGTCCCGAGGGCGCCATCACCAAGGAGGCGGTAGCATGAACAAGCTTGCTAAAGACCCCATTAATGTGGTCGTGGCGGGAGTCGGCGGCCAGGGCAACGTGATGGTCACGCTCGTTCTTGGCAACACCCTGGTGCATGACGGGTACTTCGTCACCATCGGTGAGACCTACGGAGCGTCGCAGCGCGGAGGTTCGGTGATGAGCCACCTGAAGATTTCGGCCGAAAAGCAGTACAGCCCGCTCATTCCCGAGGGCCAGGCCGATATAGTGCTGGGCATGGAACCGGTGGAGACGCTCAGAGTGCTCAAATCCTACGGCAATCAGAACGTGGTCACCGTGCTCAACCCCCGGCCCATTCACCCCGTTGATTTCACCGGCTCAGGGGCCGGCTACCCCGATATGCAGGCCCTGCTTGCGCAAATAACCGGCATGTCGGCTAAAACGTACGTAGTGGCGGCCACCGAAGAGGCCCAGAAGCTGGGGAATTCCATGCTGGCCAACATGATCCTGATCGGTGCGCTTATCCAGACGGGCCTGGTCACTATCAGCCAGGAGGCCATCGAAAAAACCATTAAAGATATGTTCCCCAAAGCTGTCAAAGAGAATATCGCGGCGCTGAGCAAAGGCAGGGAATTGGCCGCCGGTCAGTGACCACCATTACGAACTCACAGGACAAATAGAAGGAGAGCGCAGATGAAGAAACCGTTAGATCCAGTTGAAGTATATGCGAAGCTGAAGGCGCGTATTGAAGAGAACAAATTCCCCATCGAACCCGTCTATTTCGAGCTGGCCAACAAGATTTTCCCCGGAGATAAGGAGATCATGCCGCGTATCATAGCTCGCATGGCCAATGCCGAGCAGGCAAAGATAGTGGCGGCGCTGCCCGATCCGGATTTGCCGCCTTCGGCGGGGAGGTCGCTGGAGGTATCCGATGCCTTCGCCCGCAAGCTGGGCATGGACAGGGCCGTGATAACAAAGCATATCCGCGAGCTTTTTGAAAAAGGCCTGGTCTTTCCCACCAAGAAGGGACCTGCCATGGCGCGCACCTTCCTTCAGTTGCACGACGCCGCCCTGGGCAACCCCAATTATGATAAAAGCCTGGGCCGGATTTACTATGACCTGTGGGGCTCAATCGAAGGGCCAATGACCAAGCCAGTCCCTGGCAACCTGCCCGCCGGTTATGCCAGCGAGGTCAGGGTGGTTCCCCGCTGGCCTTCCATAAAGGACGTGCAGGGAGTCCAGGCCTTTGAGGATGCCCGCGCTATATTGAAGTCCCGCAGCCTGATTGCAGTGATGCGCTGCGGCTGCAAGGCGTCGCACACCGACCGCTGGTGCGGCATCCCCGACGAGTCTTGCATAACCGTGGAACGTACCGCGCAGTATAACCTGGACAGGAAAACGGGCAGGAAGATATCTGCTGACGAGGCCATATCGATCATCGAGAAATACGACAAGTTTCCCACTGTGCATCTCGCTGTCAACCAGCGTGACGTAACCCAGCTTCTTTGCAACTGTCATTATTGCTGCTGCCTTGCTATAAAAGTCGCCCAGAAGAGCCGCTTTATCTGTGAGGTTGATCCCAAAAAGTGCAAAGGCTGCAAGGTCTGCGTAGAGAGGTGCCAGTTCTCGGCCACTTCCATGAAGAAGTATGAAGGGATCGAGGGCGAGAAAGCCTTCTCCGACCCCGACATATGCAGAGGATGTGGGAGCTGCGTAATCACTTGCAAGTCGGGCGCCAGGAGCATGAAGCTGGTGCGTCCGATTGAGCATGTGCCGGAGTCGCTGAGCATCTATTAGCCTTTATTTGCCCGGAACTGCCTGCTGGAACGGGATAGCTTAGATGGGACTTTTCCACTGCCCCCTGGGTGCGCCCTATTATGATGACGATGCCTGCATCGACTGCGGGCTCTGTTACGCCAAAACGTCCGAGGAGAGGGTGGAAGCCTCCAGGAAGATACGGGAATATATGAAAGCGCATGCCCCGCGCACATCCGCCGTGAGCAAGGTCGCCATTTGTGGCAAGGGAGGTTCCGGCAAGACAACAGTGGTTGCATTGCTGACGCTGGCGCTCAAAGAGGCCGGGCGCAGGGTGATCGTCATCGACGCCGACGAGTCAAATCCGGGCCTGGGCAGGATGCTGGGGATTATAGGCGAACCGAAACCGCTCAGCGATTTATTTAACGAAGACGGGCTGTTCTCAGAGCGAGAGCGGTTTTACATGGACGATATCCCGCCGGGGTTCGTATCGGCTGTGGACGGCGTGCGGTTTATGGCGGTTGGAAAGATACTCGACCCCTTCCAGGGCTGCGCCTGCTCCCTGGCGGAGTCGGCGCGCCAGATAGTTGAAAAGCTTGAACTGAAAGAAGGTGAAGTGCTTATTTTAGACATGGAGGCGGGTGTGGAGAGCTTCGGACGGGGAGTTGAACGTCATGCCGATACAATACTTATTGTTGTTGAGCCGTCGTTCGAGTCTATAATGGTAGCTGGGCGGATCGCACAGATGGCGCAGGGCATGGGTATCGGTAGGGTAGGCGCCATTCTCAACAAGGTCGCCCCTGATGCTATGGCATCCCGCACCACGAAGGAACTGGAAAAGAAGGACGTGAAAGTACTGGGTATACTTAATTACAGCCCGGAACTTGCTGAGGCCGCATTCGAGGGCACGCCGGTGAAATATGGGGTGGCGGTGACGGAGGCCGGGACCATTGTTTCGGCACTGATGTGAGACGGGCCGTCATGGGCATGATCACGATTTTTGCGATTAACGCTCACGCATAGTCAAGAAAGAGCCCTCCTGATCGCGGTCAGGAGAGCTCTTTTCATTCATGAAAACGTGATAATTCTACGCCGCCAGTTTCTCCTCCGCCTCTGCCAGCGTGGCGTCGGCGATCTTTTTAAGGTTGCCATCGAGGTCTATGCCTTTGCTCTTGAGATAGGCCCTGCGGCTAAAGTACCAGACAGCGCCCAACGCAAGCACGCCCAGGAAGACGATAACCACCCACGGCACCTGCGTCGGGTTGCCGTCTTTGTCCATCGTGTCCAGCAAAATGCCCATGAGCAGGATGAAGACGGACGTGATCACCGCGCCCAGGAAGGTGAACCACCTCCAGAATGTATTGAACTTTATGAGGGACTTGGCATAAAGCTCCGGCAATTTCTGCGGTATCTTCAATACGCACCAGGCCAGCACGATCTGGATCACCATCAATGCCAGCACCGACGCCAGCGCATATTTATCGATGGTGGCTGCCAGCAGTATGCCAAGGACGCTGATGATCGTGGCTATGAGTATGGCGACATCGGCTGATTTGAACCTGGGATTGAGATGCGCAACTGCCCGCGGCAGAAGCCCGTCGCGCGCCCAGGCCAGCAGGTCACGCGCGCATGACCAGATAATGGCGTTGATGGTGGTGAGTATGGCGCCCATGGCCGCCACGAAGACAACGTAAATGCCGATGCCCGGCATAATCCTGCCGGCATCGACCATGACTGCCGTGTTGCCGATCTTGGCGACCTCCTTCCAGTTCATGCTGGCAACCAACCCGTACGGCTGAATGATGTAAAGGAACAGTATCACGAAGAAGGCGATGATCAGCGCTGCCGGGAGGTTGCGCCTGGGGTTCTTAATATCGCCGCCGATATCAGCCAGCGCCAACAACCCGGACCAGGCCATGCAGCCCAGCACAACAACCACAATGAACATAAGGGCCCCGTTGGGGAACAAAGGTGTCAGATTGACCGGGTTCACATTAACCGTGCCGGCTATGCCGAAGATGGCTATGCCGATCAGCAGGCACAGGAACAACACAACCTGTATCCAGGCAGTCACGCTGACGCCGAAGAAGTTGATCACAGCGAAGAACAGGACGACTGCGATGGCCAGTATTGCCGGGTTAAGCGAGAATGACGGGTTAAATGATTGGATGAACCCGATTACATACTGGGCAAAGCCGGTCGCCACCAGGATATTGGCCGCCAGCAGCGCCAGCACAGCGGCGAAGGCGATGATGCTTCCCCACGCAGCCCCCGCTATCCTGGTCACCGTAACATAGTTGGCGCCCGTCACCGGCAGCGTGCCGGTCAACTGTAGTTCGAACAGCACCACGAAGATCGACGGAATGGCCGCCACCGCCATCGCAATGTAAACGCTCGGCCCGGTCATGCCCGTCATGGTGGGCAGCAGCACGAAAATTGCCGCGCCGATCACCAACCCCACGATCATGGCAACGGTCTCGAGAAGGCCGACCTTCCTCTGCATGATCTCAAGTTTTTGTTCTGCCAAGTTGAACCTCCTTAATTAGTTTTATTTATATATTTGATTGAATGCGTCTGACTTGCAGGATCACTGCGCCAGCAATTTGACTACCTTTTTGAAATCTACGTTGCCGCCGCTGAGCAGGCAGACTGCTTTCGAATTGCCCGGCACCTGCACTCTGCCCGATAGTATCGCAGCAAAAGAGGCTGCGCCGGAGGGTTCGACTACCACTTTCATCCTGCTCCAGATGAGTTTCATGGCCGCGGCTATCTCATCGTCCGTCACGGTGATAATATCGTCGACGTATTTAAGGCAATGCTCCAATGTCATCTGGCCTATCATCGGCGCGCGTATCCCTTCCGCTATGGTTTCCGGCATATCGCTGATCGTCTCCATTTTCTTACTGTGGAAGCTGACGTCCATGCTTGACGCTTTGATGGGACCGATGCCGTAGATCCTGACCGAGGGCCGGGACTGCTTGAGAGCGACGGCTACACCGGAAAGCAGGCCGCCCCCGCCGACGGGCACAGTTACGATGTCCACGTCCGGCAGGTCCTCAAATATCTCCAGTCCAGCCGTACCCTGTCCCGCGATAATCAGGGGGTCGTCAAAAGGATGTATGGGCTCCAGCTTCCTCTCGGCTGCCATGGCAAAGGCTTTCTCTATCATGGGCCCGGCGTTGTTGAGGTCGCCCCCCACGATCACCTCGGCGCCGTACGCCCTGGCAGCGTCGATCTTGGGCTGCGATGTGCCGTCCGGCACACAGATCACGGCCTTGATGCCGCATCTGCCCGCCGCGTACGCCGTGGCCTGGCCGTGGTTGCCCGACGATATGGTGATAACGCCCTTGATGCCCTGCGCGGCCAGCGCCTTCATTTTATTGCTGGCGCCGCGTGCCTTGAAGGAACCGGTTTTCTGGAAACACTCGGCCTTGAACCAGAGGTTCTTGCCCGTCAGTGTATTGAGCGCCTGCGATGTTAGCAGCGGTGTGCGGTGCACGAAATCTGCGATGTTTCTACGAGCTGCCTTGATATCGGACAGTTCAACCATATCAATCTCCGTTTAAATACAGGGGGCCTATTTAATGGCGACTACTTCGATCTCAACCGGTGAGTTGCCGGGTATGTCCTTGACCGCTATGCAGGTGCGCGCCGGTGGGTTGGCGGGGAAGTACGTTTTATAGACTTCGTTCATGGCGTTGAAATCGCCCATGTCACGCAGGTAGACCGTGGCCTTCACCACCTTATCCATGCTGCTTCCGAGCTTCTCCAGAGCCCTCTTGATGTTGCTCAGGGCGATCTCAGCGCCTTTTTTAACGTCATCCGTGATCATGAGCCCCTTCTCTATATCGATGGCCGTCATACCGGAGCAGAAAAGGAAGCCGTTAGCTTCAATGATGTGAGAATAAGGGCCGCCCTTGATGAGAAATTCGAAATCGTGAACTTTCTTGTCCATGCAACCCCCTCGATGTTTTAGATGGATGGAATTTAACATCAACTATACAAGCTTTGTCAATTGTGTAAGCCAACGAAAGTCCTCCTGTTCATGAACACAAGATTATTTTTCAAATCTCTTGACAAATAGCACAGATGTTCTATAACATAGTAGTACACTTGTATTATAATCAGGAATGTACAGGAGGACCGCTATGTTAGGTGAATTGCATATCAGGAATTTTGCGGTGATAAAGGATATGGCCATGCATTTCGTGCCGGGCCTGAATGTTATCAGCGGTGAGGAGGGCACCGGCAAATCCCTGCTGGTTGATGCCCTGAGCTTGTTGATGGGTTCAAGGGCGCCGTCGGGCCTGATACGCAGCGGTACAAAGTCCGCGCGTATCGAGGCTATTTTCTGGCCTTCCGAAATGACGATGGGAAGAATAAAGGACACCCTGGAGGAAAACGGTATCGACCCGGAAGCCAACGGGATGATTTTAATATCCAGGGATTTCCAGGATGGCGGGAAAAGCGTGGCCAGGGTCAATAACCGGTCAGTGCCGCTGTCGCTTTTGAAGCAATTGGGCAGGCACATGGTGGATATACACGGGCAGATGGAATACCTGTCGCTCCTGGACTCCGCCAACCAGCTTAACCTGGTCGACGTGTACGGCGACCTTTCCGGCGTGCGCAGGGAAATGAGAAAATTGGTTGAGGAACTGAGGCAGAGAGAGAAAGCGCTGTCATCCGTGATGTCGGTGGAGAAAGACGGATATATAGAATTGCTGCAATTCCAGGTCGAGGAGATAGACCGCGCCCGGCTGGAAGAGGTAAACGAAGAGGAGCTGCTTAATGAAAGGGATATCCTGCGGCGCGCCGAAGCTATCAGCGGCGGATGCCTGGAAGCCTATGCCAACCTCTACGGGGATGACAGGTCCGTCTCTGTGTTGATACACAGGACGCTGACATGCCTGAGAGGTATCAGTTCCGTGGACAGCAACCTCGTGGGGTGTAAAGAAAAGCTGGAGAACGACCTGCTCAACATCGAGGACACAGCGCAGGAATTAAGGGCGTACGCCGAAAAAATCGAGAGCAGCCAGGAGAAGCTGGCAGAGCTGGAGCAGAGGATCGACGCGCTGGCAGCTTTAAAGCGGAAATACGGCAACACTATAAAAGAGGTAATTGCCTTCAGGGATAAAGCGCGGGCTGAACTGGAGGCCTTGCAGGACCGCCAGGACAGGAAGACGAAGCTGGAAGCAGGGATACTGGAATTAAAAGCGGAGGCAGGTAAGAAGGCCGAGCAGCTTTCCCTGGCGCGCAGGCAGGCTACCGGGAAGCTGGTCAGGTTGGTCAACGGGGAACTGGCTGAACTCGGCCTGGAATGGGCGAAATTCGACATCGTGCTTTCGCGCAGGGAGGACCGGGACGGTGTTGCCATAGCGGGCGGAAAGTCTTATGCCTGCACTGCAGACGGCATCGACAGGCTGGAATTCCAGGTTGCCACCAATCCGGGTGAACCAATGCGGCCGATGGCGGCCATAATCTCGGGCGGCGAGACCAGTCGCATAGTGCTGGCCATCAAAAGTGCCCTTAAGATAGCCGATCCCATCGCGACACTGGTCTTTGACGAGATAGATATGGGTGTCGGGGGAAGAAGCGCCGATTCGGTGGGCAGGAAATTGGCAACTTTAGCCAATTTCCACCAGGTTTTGTGTATAACGCATTTGCCGCAAATAGCCTGCTTCAGCGATATGCATTTCAAGCTGGTCAAGGAGATCGAGTCGGGGAGGGCATCCAGCAGGGTTGAGACGGTGGATGGTCAGGATAAAGTGAAGGAGTTGGCCGCCATGCTGGGCTCCGAGCGCAATGGCAATGTAATGGTTAAGAGCGCGGAAGCCCTGGTCAAGAACGCCGAGAAATGGAAGAACGGCGTCCGCGAACTTGTCGCGGCCTGACTGCAGCGGTGATTAAAAGCACTGCTT
>CAIMUM010000067.1 GCA_903844685.1 uncultured Dehalococcoidia bacterium | reverse complement strand
CCCTCTAAACTGCTGGACAAGGTTGTGGATATGGTCGCCTCCAGCCAGGGTTCCCCCTTCCTGCTCAACTTCGATGAACGCTCTATAGCAGGCATGCTGAGGGAGGCCAGGATGGCCGGGGTCGAGAAATTCATCAACGCCGATAACGTCTTCGATTATGCGCCGGTAGGCTGCCTGGAGAATACCATGTGCGGCAACGACCGCTCCGGCACGGTGGATATCAACCTGAATCTGCTCAAAGCCGTAGAGCATGCGCTCACCGGCGGATACGATTTGATACCCTGGACGGACCCCATGACCGGCAAGCAGGAAAAGCTCAAGCCCTGGGGAGTCGCCACGGGGGACGCAACCAGGTTTAAGGCCTGGGATGAGTTCTGGAACGCCTACGCCGCTCAGACGCGGGCCATTATCCGCAGGGCCGCCGGGCTATACGACCGGACGGATAATATCCGGGCCAAATACTTCCGCACTCCCTACCTCTCCTGCATGGTCAGGGGCTGCAGCGATAAGGCCCTGGATGTCAATGAGGGCGGGGTCGAGCTTCACTTCGTCACTGTAGAAGCCGTCACTTACGCCACTACGGTCGATTCCCTGCTGGCCGTCAAGAGCCTGGTCTTCGACAGCAAGGAATGCAGCATGGCGGAGCTTATCACTGCCCTCAGGGACAACTGGAAAGGTCACGAGGTGCTGCAGGCCAGGGCCCTCCACAAGACGCCTAAATACGGCAGGGACGATGACACCGCCGATGACCTGGCTAAACAGGTTATGGATCTTTGGACCGGCGAAACATGGAAATATAAGACGTCCGTGACCGGTAAGCAGTACCGGCCCGGCATGCTCTCCTGGAACTACTGGGTGGGCGACGGATACGTGCTGCCGGCCAGTCCCGACGGCCGCCCCAAGGGCAAATTCCTCTCCAACGCCATCTGCCCCTGCGACGGCGCCGATATCAACGGGCCGACAGCCAACGTTAACTCGGTGGGCAAGGTCATGGGCGGCAAAGCTGCCTCAGGCCAGGGCGATTGGGATGGTTACCTGAGCGTTCTGCCCAACGGGGCCAGCCATACCATTACTTTCAATCCCTCCCTGCTGCGCGACCCCGAGCATAAAGCCAAATTTACGGCATTCCTGCGCAGCTACGCGGAGAACGGCGGCAGTGCCCTGCAGATAAATATGATAGACGCCGATATACTCAAAGACGCTCAAAAGAACCCCGACGCCTACCGGCACCTGCTGGTGCGCGTCACCGGCTATAACGCATATTTTACCTCCATCGGCCGTGAGCTTCAGAACGAGATCATCGCCCGCGAAAGCCACAGGATGTAGCCGGCGCGTATGAAGATTGAACAGGCCCCGCTGCCCGCCGCAGGGGCGGAGGACGTTCCGCGGCAGAGCGCCAGGGGCGATAAAGCTCTTATCCTGCACACGCAGAGGCTGTCCACCGAGGACGGCCCGGGGATTCGTACGACGGTTTTCTTCAAGGGCTGCCCTCTGAGCTGCTCGTGGTGCCATAATCCCGAAAGCATCTCGGCCCGGCCCCAGATTCACTGGATGGAGGTACGCTGCATCGGCTGCGGTATCTGCATCAAAGCCTGCCCGCAGGGATGCCTGGTTAAAAAGCCGGAGGGCATTGTCCGGGACCGGACCGCCTGCCAGGCCTGCGGCAAATGCGCCGCGGAATGCCCGGCGGGCGCTCAGGAAGTGCTGGGCAAAGACACGGGCCTGGAGGAACTCCTCGCGGAGCTGTTAAAAGATAAAGTTTATTACGAGAAATCAGGGGGAGGGGTAACGCTGTCCGGCGGCGAACCGCTCATGCAGCCGGAATTTTGTGTGAATTTGTTGCGCAGGCTGAAAGAAAGCGGCGTCAGCACGGCGCTGGAT
>CAIMUM010000066.1 GCA_903844685.1 uncultured Dehalococcoidia bacterium | reverse complement strand
TTTTGAAATAATCACCCCGGAGGATAAAGATGCCCTATAAACTGATCACGGTGGAAATCGCGGACGAGGTCGCTACGCTGACACTCAACCGGCCGGACAAGCTCAACTGCCTGAATGCCCCCATCCTGCACGAGATGTCGGCGGCGCTGATCGACCTGAATAAGAACGAAGATGTTAAGGCGCTGATCCTGACCGGCGCGGGCCGCTCCTTCTGCTCCGGCGCCGACCTGTCCGAGCAGCCCTATGGGACGGACAAGAACCAGCCGGGCATCAGCCGGGCGGAGCATATCACCCCCTTCGTCAGCTTCGGCTGGGTAGTCAAGCAGATCGAGGAATTCACCAAGCCGGTCATCGCCGCGGTCAACGGCATCGCCGCCGGCGGCGGCCTGGCCCTGGCCCTGTCAGCCGATATCCGCATCGCTTCGGAAAACGCCACTTTCTCAGCTATTTTCGTCAAACGCGGCCTGGTGCCCGACTGCGGCGTTTCCTACTACCTGCCCCGCCTGGTGGGTATCAGCAAGGCGCTGGAGCTGATGTGGAGCGGGGACAAAATAGACGCCAAAGAGGCAGAGCGCATCGGCATGGTCAATAAAATCGTGGCGCCGAACCAGCTCATTAATGCGGCGCAGGAATTCGCGCAGGGTCTGGCCAAGGGTCCGTCCCTGGCCATTGAGATGATCAAGCGCATGGCCTACGCCTCGCTCAAGGCCGACTCGGTGATCACCCAGATGGCAGTGGAGGATTTTATGCAACAGGTCTGCCGGGAATCCGAAGATGTGAGAGAAGGCGTGATGGGTTTTTTGGAGAAACGGCCGCCCAAATTCAAGGGCAAATAGAGGCAAATCCCGTGGTTTAGGGTCACACTTGAAGGTGCGCCCGGGTTCGGGCGGGTTTGAAAACCCGCCCCTACGATTATTGCCATTGCCCGCCTGTCATTTCAATAGCAGGCTTACCAACCACACACTGATGTGAGAGCACATGACCTGAGAGCATTGTTGACACGATAGGCCAAAGAGTTTAGAATTTCCCCTTGTCAGTTGCCTTTTTGTGTTCCAACAAGGCGGCCAATAATAAAAAAAGGAGTTGATTGCTTGTGCCCGAAGTCAGATTAGGAGAAGGGGAAAGTTTCGAAAGCCTATTGAGGCGTTTCACCCGGAAAGTTCAACAGGAAGGAATTATCAGCGAGGTACGCCGCAGGGGCTTCTTCGAGAAACCCAGCATCAAGCGCAAGCGCAAAGAGGCAACCAAGCGCCGCAAAAGTAATAAAACAGCGTAACCGCCATGCCGCTACTGGATAAAATCAATACCGACCTTAAAGCCGCCATGCGGGCTAAGGAAGAACTACGCCTCCTGGTGCTACGCACGCTGCTGTCATCGATAAACTACGCCGAGATCGCCAAGCAGAAAAAGCTGGACGACGGCGGTATCATCGAGGTCATCGGCAAAGAGATAAAGCAGCGCAGGGAGAGCATCGAGGCCTACGATAAGGGCAACCGCCAGGACCTTTCCGCCAAGGAGAAGGCTGAAATGGCCATCCTGCAGGAATACATGCCGGCTCAGATGAGCAGGGACGAGATCACCGCCATAGTAGAGCGGGTGATCGCCGAGGTGGGACCCAAAGGCCCGGGCGACAAGGGCAAGGTCATGCAGAAGCTCATGCCGCAGGTCAAGGTCAAGGCGGACGGCAACGAGGTCAATTCCATCGTCACAGACCTGCTCGGCAAATTGTAATATACTAAGATTTCGCAGAGTGTTTTATTATCGTTGCGAGCGAAGCGAGGCAATCTTAAGGATTGCCGCGGGACTCCGTCCCTCGCAATGACATATACGTTACAGGTTGCTTCGTCGCTGCGCTCCTCGCAATGACGGGGTTAAGGACTCTCCCCGCAATGACATTGTTGGATAAAGATTAATATGAAATTCGGCATTGTGGTCTTCCCCGGCACTTGGAGCGACCGCGACTGCTATTATTCCATCCACAACATCTGCGGCCAGGACGCCGTCTACATCTGGCACAAGGAGACCAACCTCTCCGGCTGCGACTGCATCGTCCTGCCGGGCGGCTTCTCCTACGGCGACTATCTACGCACAGGCGCTATCGCCCGCTTCTCACCAGTCATGGACTCAGTAGCCGATTTCTCCCACAAGGGCAGGCCGGTCATCGGCATCTGCAACGGCTTCCAGGTGCTCTGCGAGGCGCACCTGTTGCCGGGCGTGCTGCGCCAGAACGACCACCTGCAGTACCGCTGCCAGTGGACCTACCTGAAAACTGAAAATAACACCACCCCTTTCACCGCTAAATGCAAGAAGGGGCAGGTGCTCAAGATACCCATCTCACATTACGAGGGGCGCTACTACGCCGACGACAGCGTTATAAAGGAGCTGGAAGACACGGACCGCGTGGCCTTCCGCTATGGTACGCCGTCCGGCGAGATCACCAAAGAGGCCAACCCCAACGGGGCGCTCAACAACATCGCCGGCATCGTCAACAAGCGGGGCAACGTGCTGGGCATGATGCCCCACCCCGAGCGCTCCTGCGAGGATATATTAGGCAGCAGCGACGGTAATATCATCTGGGAGTCGATAATTGCCAGCATCTAAAGAGCAGTTGGAGGAGATCGCCCTCAGCCGTAAGGAGTACAACCTCATTGTGAAGCTGCTGGGACGCGAGCCGACCTATGTCGAGTTGGGCCTCTTCGGCTCGCTGTGGAGCGAGCACTGCGGCTACAAGCATTCCAAGGCTTTGTTAAAGATGTTCCCCGGCATGGGAAAGCACGTCCTGGTCAAGGCGGGCGAGGAGAACGCCGGCGTCATCGACATCGGCGACGGCCAGGTCATCGGCTTCAAGATGGAGTCGCATAACCACCCGTCCTACATCGAGCCCTACCAGGGCGCAGCCACCGGTGTGGGCGGCATAGTCCGCGACATCTTCACCATGGGATTGCGCCCCATCGCTTTAATGAATTCCCTGCGCTTCGGCCCACTTTCAGCCCCGCACAACCGTTACCTGATGAGCGGCGTGGTGGGCGGCATCGCCGGCTACGGCAACTGCCTGGGCATCGCCGATGTGGGCGGCGAGATCTATTTCGACGATTGTTACAGCGGCAACCCGCTGGTCAACGCCTTCTGCCTGGGCATCGGTAAGACAGGTGGACTGGTCAAAGCCTGCGCCTACGGCGAGGGCAACCTGGTCATGCTGGTCGGGGCCGACACCGGGCGCGACGGCATGCACGGCGCCTCCGGCCTGGCCTCGCGCACCTTCGAGGAGGAGCGCGAACTGCGCTCGGCCGTGCAGGTGGGCAATCCCTTCATGGAGAAGCTGCTCATTGAGGCCTGCCTCGAACTGGCTAAAACGGACTGGATAGTGGGCATGCAGGACTGCGGCGCCGCAGGCCTGACCAGCGCCACGGTAGAAGCCGCCTACAAGGGTAGGTCCGGCATGGATATCGAGGTACAGAAAGTGCCGCGCCGCGAGAAAGGCATGACTCCCTACGAGGTCATGCTCTCGGAATCACAGGAACGCATGATCGTCATCGCCAGGAAAGGTTACGAGGGAAAGGTCAAAGCCCTCTTCGACCGCTGGGAACTGCATTCCGACATCATCGGCACGGTAACCTCGGATGGCATGTTCACCATCCGCGATAATGGGCAGGTGGTAGCGCACGCGCCTGTGGAGATACTGAACACGCCCCCTGTCTACCGCTTCCGTCCTAAAAAGCCGGCCTGGTTAGACGGATTGCAGAAATTAGATTTAAGCAAGATAAAGGATACCGCGCCCAGGGATGCCGGCAGTACGCTGCTGAAATTGCTGGCCGCGCCCAATATCTGCAGCAAGCACAAGGTTTACCGGCAATACGACCACCAGGTGGGGGATAACACTGTGGTGCTGCCGGGCAGCGATGCCGCCGTTCTGCGCATCCAGGAGACGACCAAAGCCATTTCGATGGTTACAGACGGCAACGGCCGCTATTGTTATGTAAACCCATTTATCGGCGGCGTCATCGCGGTAGCCGAGGCGGCGCGCAACACGGCCTGCAGCGGCGCCCACCCCATGGCCATTACCAATTGCTTAAATTTCGGCAACCCCGATAAAAACGACCCGTATTATCAACTGCGTGAATGCATCAAGGGCATGACCTACGCCTGCAAGAAGATGAAGATACCCGTCATCAGCGGCAATGTCAGCCTGTACAACGAGACGCGCGGCGTGGCCATCTTCCCCACGCCGGTGGTGGGCATGGTCGGGCTGATCAAGGACGTCAGCCGCCATTGTTCCTCGGGCTTCAAGAGGCAGGGAGATGTGATAATGCTGCTGGGCGACCCCGGTGGCGACGCCAGCATAGGCAGCAGCGAGTACCTTGAACTCGTTCACGGCCAGGTCAGGGGCAGCCAGGGGATAGATATGGCCGCCGAGAAGGACCTGCACGCCTGTCTGATCAAAGCGGCGGAGAAAGGCCTTTTGAGTTCAGCGCACGATTGCTCGGACGGCGGACTGGCGGTGGCGCTGGCCGAGAGCTGCATACTCGGCAACACCGGTTTCAAGGGCGAAATTAATCTAAAAGGACGGGTAGACGCCGCGCTTTTCGGCGAGGCTCAGTCCCGTGCCGTTGTTTCCCTGAACCCCGGGGCGGTCCGCAAAATGGAGGAACTGGCCCACAGGTGCAGGGTCCCGGTTACCAGGTTAGGCATAGTCCACAGCGGCCGCTTTGCCCTCAAGGGCCTAATCGACCTGCCCGTGAGCGAGCTTGACCAGGTCTGGATGAACGGCCTGTAAACGTGTATATTACATTCCGGAGTAATTGAATTGGCAGAATTATCTGAATTCAGGGGAGTACGCTACAACCCCGCCAAGGTGCAGTCCATGCGGAACGTTATCTGCCCGCCGTATGACGTCATCTCGCCGCAGGAGCAACAGGCGCTTTACGATAGCGACAAGTACAATATGGTACGGCTCGAATACGGCCTCGAGCAGGAGGGCGATAACGAGCGCGATAACCGTTATACGCGCGCCCGCGACACCTTCAACCAGTGGCTGAAAGAAGGTGTGCTGATGCAGGACCAGGTACCCAACTACTACGTCCACGAGCACAACTTTGAAATTGGGGAGACCAGGAAAAAGCGGCTGGAGCTTTACGCCTGCGTCAGGCTGGAACCCTGGGAGAACCGGGTCATCTTCCCCCACGAGTTCACCATGGCAAAGGCCAAGGCCAACCGTCTCGACCTGATGAAATCCTGCTCGGCGGATTTCAGCCCCATCTTCGGCCTTTACGAGGACCCGGGCGGCAAGATAAACCAGCTCATCGTCAACCGCGTCAAATCGACCCCCACCTACAACTTCCAGCACGGCGACAGCCACAGGTTCTGGATGGTCAACGAACCGGAGTTCGTGCAAAGGGTGAGCCACTTCCTCATCCCCAAACCCATTTATATCGCCGACGGGCACCACCGCTACGAGACAGCGCTGGCCTACCGCGAGTACCGCCGGGGACTCGATCCCCACGGCGGCGGCAGCGAGGCCTACAATTACGTTATGATGGCGCTGGTCTCCTTCTCCGACCCGGGCATCGTCATACTGCCCATCCACCGGCTGGTGCGCGGCATCTCCGGGGAGACGCTAAAGACATTTAAAGCGGAGCTGCACAACTATTTCGAGGTCATGGAGGTGCCGGCGGACAGGGTCTCCATGCCGGGAAGCGCCGCCGGATCAATCAAGCTGTACGGGCTTGAGCCGGGCAAGATATTCTGGCTCACTTTGCTGCCCAATATCAAAGTCAACGACTTTATCAAGCAAAAGCGCTCGGAGGCCTATGGCAAATTGGATGTCAGCGTAGTGCAGCATATCATCTGCGAGAAGCTGCTGGGTCTGCCGGCAGGCGATACCGACAAATTAGCCTATACGCCCAGCGGGGAATCAGCCTGCAGGCTGGTCGACGAAGGGCAGTTCCAGTTCACAGTGCTGCTCAACCCTTTACCGGCCAAAACCATCAAGACCATTGCCGACGCCAACGACCGCATGCCGCGCAAGTCCACTTTCTTTTATCCCAAACTGCCGTCAGGGTTGGTCATGTTCCGTACCGACGGGGAGATTTAACCGGTCAGAGGTTCAGGCGGGGCTGGGCTGATCCACTAACTATATTCATAAGGAGACTCTTATAAGTGTCCGATGTCTATCTGGACTTATTCATCTTATGTGTTATATGTAGGGGCGTACCTTCAGGTGCGCCCGTCCCGGCGGGCGGGTTTGAAAACCCGCCCCTACGCCTGATTAAACTCGTACAGTACGCTTGCATAGGCCTGTTCCACAGCCTGATCGAAGGACGACCTCCTGGGTTCCCGCACAGACAGCAGCCTGTTTACCACCTTGTCCTCCAGCGACTCGAAGAAATGGCATTGCTTTTGCATCCGCAGGAGCGTATCGAACGCACCGCCGTAAATAATGTAATCAAGGCTCTTAAAGCGTGGTTCCAGCAGCTCCCGGGCGTGGCCCTCAATGCGGGTAAAGAAATACTCCATCTGCTTTTCCCGGTGGCGGGCAAAGCGGTTGGCGGATGACCCGCCCTTCTTATGCCGGGCATGCACCAATCCCATCCCGGCCTTGCCATCCAGCAGTTTTTCCCCCTTGAATATTCCGATAGCCCACTGCCCCAGTCTAATTAAAATCAAACCCAGCTTCCAATCTTTCTCGAGCATGCTCTTGAGAGGGCCCGGTTCATAACCGCGGTACAGTACTGTTTCTGCAAGCGGGAAAGGAGGCCAGACAACACAGCCCCTGTCCATCAGGTAAAAGATTACCGAACCGGTAGGCGATTTAGCCGCTTTCTCCGCCAGCGCGTCCAGCATTTCCCCGCGGTCCAGCGCCTGCGCCAGCAACTTCTCTATCCCTGTCCTGCCTGTCAGCGGATGGATATAAAGGCTGAAAGCCACATTCTCTTTGTGCTGCAGCGACAGCCAGCGCAAAGCGCCGGCACGGGTCAGGTTAGATTGATTAACTACCGGCATGCCGACATTTTACACTTTATGGGTTAAAGACAGAAAACGTAGGGATGTACCTGTAGGGGCGTACCTTCAGGTGCGCCCGTCCCAGTGGGCGGGTTTGAAAACCCGCCCCTACGGATTACATTATTAGGTTCCGGCAGGCAAGTTTGAACACCCGCCCCTACGGTCATAATAGTTGAGCGATGGTCACTCCGTCCCCACCCTCCCCCTGCCCACCCGGCCTGAACGATTTGACCAATTTATGCACGGCCAGGCCCTCGCGCACAGCCGCGCGCACAGCGCCCGTCCCATAGCCATGTATGATGCGCACCTCGGGCAGGTGCGACATAAAGGCATCATTGAGGTAGCTGTCCAAGGCGGACTCCACCATCTCGGCGCGCTGCCCGCGCAGGTCGAGCTCCGGCGAGGCCGGCCTGATAGTCTTCGGCCTGGCCACCACACTTTCCGCCTCTGCAGAAGCGAAACCAGGCGTATCCAATTTCTCCACTCCGTCGATGCGCAGAGTAAGCTTCACATCTCCCACCTGCGCTTCGAGCCTGCCCTGCCCGGTGTCCAAGGAAAGCACTGTGGCCACCGTATCCATATCGCGGAGGCGCACGCTGTCACCAACCGAGATAACCTCCGCAGACGCTTCCGGCTCTTTTAAGACAGCTAATTTCTCGCCAAGCAGCCGGTTACGTTCATCGGCCTCACCGGTAATCCTTTCCAGCGCCCTGCGCGCACGCTCCACCTTCTCCCGGTTGGCCTGCTTCTTAAGCTCGTTCTCAGCCTCGCGGATGGAGCGGTAAAGTCCCGCTATCTCTCTGTTAAGATTATCCTGTATCTCGCGCAGCATGTCCCGCTCCCTGTCCTTGATGCGGGATATCTCGTTTTCAAGGTGCGCTGACAGTTCCGCGGCCCTGGCCTGTTCTTTCCCGATGAAAAGCTGGGCTTCCGCCAGCCTCTTTCGCTCGGCCGCCAGGTCAACCATCATGGCCTCGACCTCCTGCGAACCCTTGGACATAATGCTGCGGGCGTTGCTAACGATGTCCTCGGGCAGGCCGAAGCGTGAGGCGATGTTGAGCGCGTTGCTGCCGCCGGGTATACCAATGCTCAGCCGGTAGGTCGGCATCAGCGTAACCGGGTCGAAATCCAGCGAGGCGTTGCGCAGCCCCTTATTGAGGTGGGCGAAGGCCTTGAGTTCCGAGAAATGCGTTGTCACCACCACGGCCGTCCCCTTCTCCACAAAGTGCGTCAGCGTGGCCTGCGCCAGCGCGGCGCCCTCGCCCGGGTCGGTGCTGATGCCCAGTTCATCCAGCAGCACCAGGCTGTGCGGCGTGGATTTCTTGATGATGCGGGCAAGATTGCTGATGTGGGCGCTGAAAGTGGACAGCGTCTGCTCGATGCTTTGCTCGTCTCCGATATCGGCGAAGACCTCGTCGTAAACCGGCATGGCCGTCCCATCGGCGCAGGGCACCGGCAGGCCGGCCTGGGCCATCAGCACCAGCAGGCCGATGGTCTTGAGCGCCACCGTCTTGCCGCCGGCGTTGGGTCCGCTGATGATCAGTGCAGAGAAATCCCTGCCGATCTCAACGTTCAAAGGAACGGCTTCTCCCTTCAGCAGGGGATGCCTGGCGTTAAGCAGCCTCAAATGGCTCCTGCCCTTTCCGGAAACTATCTCCGGTTCGATGGCCTTTACCTTCTCGGCATAGAGGGCCTTGGCCAGCGCCAGGTCCAGCCGCGCCAGTATCTCGATATTCAACCTGATATCTTCAGCCGCCGCGCCCACCAGGGCGCTGAGGTCTGCCAGTATGCGCTCGATCTCCTGCCTTTCCTCCACCTCGAGCTGGCGCAGTTCGTTGCCCGCCTCAATAGTCTCCATCGGCTCGATGAAAACCGTGGCGCCGGTATTGGAGACATCGTGCACTATGCCCTTGAGCTCCCGCTTGGCTTCAACCCTGACCGGCAGCACGTAGCGGCCATTGCGCTCGGTGACCAACTGCTCCTGCAGCGCATCCTGGCCGCGTTTGGACTTGACGATAGAGGCCAATCTTTCCTGCAACTGTTTCCTGGTATCCCGCAGCCTCCATCGCACGTCAGCCAGGTGCGGCGAGGCCACGTCCAATACCTCCCCCGTGGCAGACAGGCATTTGCTTATCTCGGCTTCCGTTTGCATCAGCACCGTGATGTCCTGAACGATGCCCCACAGGGCCGGCAGCTCGCCAGACAACTTATTAAGCCCGTTGCGTGCCAAGCGGGCGGCGGCGATGGTCTTGAGCACCCTGAGCAATATCAGGGGATCGAGCGAAACACCTTTCTCCGCGCGTGTGGTATCCTCCCGCACATCGTAGGCCTCGCTGATATGGAAATCCGGGCGCAGAGAGAGCAGCCGCCTGGCCTCGGCCGACTGCCTGAGCAGGAGTTTAACCCATTCTGCATCGGAGGTGGGCTGCAGGCTGAGCGCCAGCTCACGCCCGGCCGGGAAAGAAGTGTAATTCGCCAGCCTTTCCCTTACCCGGGGAAATTCCAGCATCGCGATGCTTGATTTGTCCAAAGATGTTTATCCATTTTTTCTACCTATTTTACTTGAAACATGTCTCCAATAAAATTATACGGGTAAGCCTGACACCCGGATGTCCCATATCAAACTGAGACTAAGTCGGGTTGCCATGTTGAAATAGCTTCTAAAGCCGGTATATTTACCTTCACGATAAAGCGCTGACTGGAGGGCCCACGGGGTCGTTGACAACCCTGTGGCGAAAAGATATTATCGTGATCAAGGGCGATGACGCATGAAAATTGCTTACTTGAGAATTGAAATAGGAAATCGAGGATAAGGCGAGTTTATTAACGTGACAACAACCATGAGCAGGCTTTTTCTTCTTTCCCTGTTGATCCTGGCGTTGGTGCTGACTGCCTGCTTTCAGCCCAAAGCCTTCTCCCCTGCTCCATCCACTACCCCACCGCCTGCTCAGCCACAGGATAAGCCCAATACTTCCGCTTTCACAGAAGTCCCTGCTGCGGCGGCACACCCCGTGCCTTCCGAGTATCAGGCCATGTACGCTGACCTGATGCAGAAGCTCACTGATTTCGACAGCAATCTCGACAAGCGGAAGACATCTTCAACAAGCAGGGTAACCATAGCAGCCGAACTCCTTACCGCCAACAGCAACATAGGCGAGAACCTTTTCACTGACACTAATTTCCAGGCCAACAGGGTCTACCTTGACGCCCTGCAGGCCATCAATATTACCGGTGTACAGGTTTCTATAATGTACCCGCTGCTGACGACGGACTTCCCCAACCAGCAGAAATACCTCGCCTTCTATAAAAAGCTGATGCAGGAGCTCAGATTGCGCAAGCTGACCGTTCTGGTAAAGGTGGGGAACCCGTTCGCCAACTCCGTGTACAGCGACCTCACCATATCCTTTGACGGCCTCACACTCGAAAAATACCGTAGCGAGAAAAAGGCCATGGTGCAGCTGATTGCCAGGGAATTGAAACCAGATTACCTGACCGTGTGCAACGAGCCAAATACCGAGAAGATGACCATGGGCATTCTGCAGACGCCTGCCCAGTATGCTGCTACCACGCAGTATATACTGGAAGGGCTCGACCGATTCGGCATATTAATAGGCGGAGGTGCCGGCACCTGGGACGACCTGGCATATATGAAAGCGCTCGCAGATACCGGGCTGGATTACCTCGACGCCCACATCTACCCACTGGAATTTTTGCCCCGGTTCATTGATATTTCGGATATAGCCCATGCTAATAATAAACGCCTGGTAGTAGGCGAGGCATGGGTTTACAAATTGAGCAGCAACGATTACGGCAGACTCGGCGACGTGGCTGCCACCTCCAGGATCTACGGAAGGGACGTTTTCAGCTTCTGGGAGCCCCTCGATTCCAAATTTCTTACCGTGCTGATCAGGATGGCTGGCATCTACGGATACGAGTTTGTTTCCCCATTCTGGACGAACTACCTCTACGGCTATATTGATTACAGCGATGCCACAAAAGGCCTGGCCTACCGACAGCTCAGGCAGGAATCCAATCTGGTATCATACCTGAACATGCTTCAGGGCAAGCCCTCGGGTTCAGGCCTGACCTACAAGAAGCTCGGCCAGCAATATCAGTAGTACTTGAACTCTCGTTCCTTACACTGCGGGAATAACCCCATTATATATATGCTTAGTTACGATAACAGGCAACTACATGCCATATTATTTTCCTGCGTTATTGGTACCCATACCTGTATTATGAAGACTTACCAGCGCATCCATTAATCAAAAGGCAGGTTTATCATTTCAAGTTCATTTAAAGTGTTTAAGAATGGCTTCAGTCCCCATTAAAATAAAGCCCCTCTCCTTTGCATGGAGATGGGCAGCGATGAGGTTGAATACTATTTACAGCTTGACCAACTTGACACCCGTTATATCCGGCACGCCGAGAATCTTCTTGATGATGGCCGCATCCGCAGCCTCGTCGATGGATAAGATCATCAGCGCCTCGCCCCTGGGCTGAATGCGGGCCACCTGCATGGCGCTGATATTCACATTATTTTTGCCGGTAATGGTGCCAACCGCGCCGATCAAGCCGGGCTTATCGGTATGGTAACAGAGCAGGAAATAGCCGCCGGTGGGGACGATGTCCAACCAGAACTGGTTTATCCTGACTATATGGGTCTCATCGCGCAGTACCGTTCCGGCCACATCAATTGTACCGCCGCTGGCAATTACCTCAAGGGATACCAGGCTGGCGTAGTTGGCAACCTCCGTCTCCTTCTGCTCGGAAATCTTGAGCCCGCGCTGCTGGGCGATAACACCGGCATTGACCAGTGTGACGTGCTCCTCGCTGACCGTATCCAGCAGGCCGCTCAATATCGAGGCCTTGAGCGCCGAAGTGTCATATTGCGCTATCTCGCCGGAGTACTTTATCTTCAATCCCTTAAGCTGTCCGACCATGAGCTGTCCGGCCATCTTGCCGACAACATTGGCCACATCCATGTATGGTTTGAGTATCTCAAGCAGTTCCGCCGGTATCTGGGGTACATTGACCGCGAAGCGCGCCGGCTTGCCGTTGAGGACATCGATTATCTGGTCAACCACGTCGATGCAGACGTTGGTCTGCGCCTCCCTGGTAGATGCGCCGAGGTGGGGGGTTACAATGACCTTATCATTTTTGAAGAGGATGCCGTCGGTGCAGGGTTCCACGGCGAAAACGTCGATAGCCGCGCCTGCCACTTTGCCATCTTCGATGGCTTTAATCAGCGCCTCATCGTCGATCAGGCCTCCGCGCGCGCAATTAACCAGGCGCACGCCCTTCTTCATAATGGCGAACTCCTTCCCGCCTATCATTCCCTTGGTTTGCGGCGTCAGAGGTAGGTGCAGCGTAATGAAATCCGACTCCTTGTAAAGCTGCTCCAGCGGCGTCAGCGTAATGCCCAGTGACTGGGCGTATTCCTGCGAGGCGAAGGGGTCATAGCCGATCAGCCTCATTTCGAATCCCTTGGCGCGGGCCGCCACACCGGAACCGACGTTGCCCAGGCCGATGATGCCCAGTGTCTTATTGCGCAGTTCAACGCCGGTGTACTCCTTACGGTTCCACTTGCCGGCTTTCAGGGTAGAATACGCCTGCGGGATATTGCGGGCCATGGCCAGCATCAGCGCCAGGGTATGCTCAGCAGCGGCCACCGTGTTGCCGGTGGGAGCGTTGACCACCATGATGCCCTGCTGGGTGGCCGCATTGATATCCACGTTGTCCAGGCCTACGCCCGCGCGAGCAATGATCTGCAGCTTCGTGCCGCACTTAATTACATCCGCCGTAACCTGAGTTTCGCTGCGCACGATAATAGCGTCGTAGTTGCCGATAATAGCCTTAAGCTCATCCGGTTTCAAGCCGAGTTTAACATCTACCTCGGTCTTGGCCTTCAGGCTTTCCATCCCCTCGGGCGCCAGCGGGTCAGCTACAAGTACTTTCATGGTATCATTCTCCCTCTAAATATCGATGTTCACTGTCATTGCGAGCCCTTTGTTACCTGTCATTGCGAGCGAAGCGAAGCAATCTCAACAAGCGAAGGCGTAATGCCATGGGATTGCTTCGTCACTGCGCTCCTCGCAATGACATATATGAGTTAAACTTTCTTTGCCTTCGGCAGCGCCTTATCCATGGCCCCGAGCACCTCGTCCATGTCCTTCTCGGTGACAAAGCCGAGGTGGCCGATGCGGAAGACCTTGCCCTTCATGCCGCCCTGGCCGCCGGCGATGACCACCTTATATTCGTCCCGCAGCGTGCCGGTGAACTTGGACACTTCCATATCCGCCGGGGCTTTCACCGCCGTTACGGTATTAGACGCGTATTTCTCGTTTGCCACGAGCAGTTCCAGGCCTTTGGACTTGACCCATTTCCTGGCCTTATCCGCAACCCGCGCGTGGCGGGCGAAGATATTCTGCAGGCCCTCCTTTAGCATTATCTCCAGGGCGACGTCCAGGCCGAAGTACACCGAAACTGCCGGGGTCCACGGGGTCTGGCCGTCGGGGATGAACTTTTTGGCGCGGGTGTAGTCGAAGTAAAACCGCGGCATCTTAGCCTGTGCCTGCGCCTTCCAGCCCTGCTCACTGATACTGACAAAGGCCAGGCCGGGCGGGACCATCCAGCCTTTCTGTGAACCGGAAACTACCACGTCCAAGTTCCAGGCATCCACCTGTACATCGATCGAACTCATGCTACTGACGGCGTCCACCAGGATCAGCTTGCCGGCGTCCTTCACCACTTTGGCAATTTCTTTGAGGGGGTTGGCGGTGCCGGTTGAGGTCTCGTTATGTGTAACCAAAACGGCTTTGACGCCGGGGTTTTCATTCAGCGCTTTTTTGACATCATCGGGGTTGACGGCCTGTCCCCATTCATATTTGAGCGGGATTACTTCAGCGCCATAGACCTTTGCACACTCGGCGAAGCGGTCGCCAAAGATGCCGATGGAGATACCCAGGACCCTGTCACCGGGTGACAGTATATTTACCACGGCAGATTCCAGGCCGCCGGTACCCGAGGTGGTGAGTATGAGGACGTCGTTCTTGGTCTGAAAGCACTGTTGTAGTTTCGGAGTTATCCGGTTCTGCATCTCGGCGAACTCCTTGCCGCGATGGTTGATCATCTGGCGGCCGATGGCTTTCAGCACCTCGTCCGGGCAGGGAGTTGGGCCTGGAATTCTCAACTGCATGTTAAAGCCTCCGTAAAGATTATTCCGTAAATTATAGATTATTTGTGCTGCAATGGGAATTCAGATATGCGCATATCATTCCGAGAAGCACTTTAATTACATCTCATTGCAAGGAGCGTCCTTTTTACCTGTCTTTGCGAGGAGCGCAGCGACGAAGCAATCCCAGGGTATAACGTCACTTAACAAGGAGATTGCTTCGCTTCGCTCGCAATGACAATTTACGCCGTCATTGCGAGGAGCCCGCAGGCGACGAAGCAATCCTTCGGCATTGCGCCTGCAATTGTAAGATTGCCGCGGCACTGCGTGCCTCGCAATGACGGATTTATTTCTTGACTATCCTGATAAAGCGCCTCTTGCCTACCTTGATGATGCTGCCGTTGTCGATTTTGTCTTCGCTTATATCCTCGGTAATGATTTGGCCATTAAGTTCCACAGCTTTTTGTTCTATAAGTCGTCTGGCTTCCGATCTGCTCTTGGCAAGACCAGCATCCGAAATCAGCGCACTTAAGGTTCTAGTCACTTTAACGTCTAGAGAACCCGTTATTCCCACTTTGCCAGCTATTTCCACCACCGGCATATCTTCAGGGACCTCCCTATGCTGCACGGTGCGGGCGAATTCCCCTGCGGCCTCTTCGGCATCCCTGGCGCTCCAGAAGTCCGTGACCAACTCCTGCGCCAGCCGCTTTTTCACGGCCATCGGGTTAAGCTTACCATCAGCCATTCCGGCGGAGAAATGCGCGATCTCCTCGTCCGGCACGTCGGTGAGCAGTTCCAGGTAGGGGATGATCATCCCGTCGTTGATGGACATGGTCTTACCGTACATCTGGGCGGGCGGGTCGGTAACGCCAATATAGTTGCCCAGGCTCTTGCTCATCTTCTGCACGCCGTCCGTGCCGATGAGCAGTGGCATGAGGAAAACCTGCTGGGGATGCAGGCCGGCCATCTCCTGCAACTGCCTGCCGACCATACAGTTGAAGACCTGGTCGGTGCCGCCGAATTCGACGTCCGCCTCGATCATCACCGAGTCGTAACCCTGCATTAGCGGGTAGAGGAACTCCGTGATCGCGATGGGGTGCCCCTCGGCGTAACGGCGGGCGAAATCCTCACGCGCCAGGAACTGCGCCACTGTGAATTTGGAGGTCAACCTGATGACGTCGTCAAGGCCGAAGGCGCCCTTATCGAACCAGGCGCTCTGATAGCGCACCTCCGTCTTATCCTTATCCACTATCTTGAAAAACTGCTCCATGTAGGTCTGGGCGTTGAATTTCACCTGATCGGCGCTGAGCATGGGACGGGTCAGCGAGCGCCCGGTGGGGTCACCGATGCGGGCCGTCCAATCCCCCACTATGAGCACCACCTGGTGTCCCAGCTGCTGGAACTGGCGCAGCTTGCGCAGTCCCACCACGTGGCCCATGTGGATGTCGGTGAAGCTGGGGTCGAAGCCCTGCTTGAGCCGCAGCGGCTTGCCCGACTGTAGCATCTTCACCAGTTCCTCCTCATTGATGATCTGGGTAACACCTCTTTTTAAGAGCTTTTTCAGGTCAGCATCAGATAGTTTTTTCATTTATTTATTCCTTTTCATTATCTGTCATCGCAAGCGCAACGGAGCAATCACATGTAGGGGCGGGTTTTTAAACCCGCCCGAAAGCGGGCGCACCTGAAGGTACGCCCCTACGTCAATACCCTGAGATTACCGCGTCGCTACGCTCCTCGCAATGACACAGTGCTTAATATTTCTCTCGCCCCTTTAACATCCCTCGCCATCTGTTCTTTCAACTGCCCGGCGCTGCTGAATTTCATCTCATCCCGGAGCCTGGCGACCAGCTCGATCGTCAGCTTCCTGCGGTAAAGGTCTCCGTTGAAATCGAAGATGAAAGTTTCGATCAGACGCTTGAGCCCGTTGAAAGTCGGGCGCACGCCGATATTGGTAACCGAGGGGAGGACACTGCCGCCGATATGCGCCAGCGTGGCGTAGATACCGTCCCTGGGCATGGCCTGTTCGGGCTGCACCTTGAGGTTGGCCGTGGGGAAGCCCAGCGTACGGCCGCGCTGATCGCCGAGCACGACCCGGCCATCAAGGCTGAAACAGCGCCCAAGCATATCATTCACCTTATTTATATAGCCTTCCGCCAGCAACTGCCGTATAGCGCTGCTGCTAATGACCTCGCCGCCGAGCTTGGCCGGTTTAACCACCTCAACGCGGAAACCCTGTTCCGCGCCGAGCTGTTGCAGGTATTCCGGGCTGCCCTGCCTGCCCCTGCCCAGGGCGAAATCCGGCCCTAGCACCAGGCCGCACATATTCAAATTCTTTTTAAGCAGCAGGACGAAGTCCCGGGCTGTCAGACCGGCCACTCCGCGGGTAAATGTGACGGGCGCCACCACATCCACACCGGCGGCTTTGAGCAGCCTGACCCTTTCCTGCAACGTGATTATCCAGGGGATCATGTCCCTGCGGCCCAGCACCTTCTCCGGGTGGGTCTTGAAGGTTACTACGCCGGCCAGGCAACCCTTCTCGCGGGCGCGCTCGGCCAGGTGCCCCAGCAGGCTCAGGTGCCCGCGGTGCACCCCGTCGAAAACCCCGATGGTCAGCAGGGTGGGCCGCGATGGGGTATGCCGGGCTAATTCGGTTTCTATACTCATCATTTTTATGTGTAACCATCTATATGGGCAGATTTGAAAACCCGCCCCTACGGCTTCTTTCGCGTATTATATTCAGGTCATCAAAACCTATAGGGGCATACCTGCATGGGCGTACCTTCAGGTGCGCCCGCTTTCAGTGGACGATATTCTATCACTAACAACGAAAGCAGGCATAATATCATCAGCGACGAGATAAGATGGTATAATGAATTCATGGCTAGACGGCGGAAGATAAAGGTCGCGAGCCTTGATGAGATCAAGGAGGCCATATATTTATATTTCTCCAAACTGGGCCATCAATGTTTAATTTTACGGAGGTGGCGCGTATATGTTTAAAGGCCTTTTACTTAAATTGCATCTCCTCATGGCCTGCCTGCCGGTAGCTCTCATAGTGTGCATGTCGCTGTTAGGCGGGCTTATTCAGCCTGTGGGCGCAGATACAATACCATCTTC
>CAIMUM010000065.1 GCA_903844685.1 uncultured Dehalococcoidia bacterium | reverse complement strand
TTCCTAACTGCGCCAGCCAGCCGCCGCTTCCCCAGACCCAGTGTGCGATGGGGCAATAGACAAGGGTAAACCAGAGCGCAGCGAAGGCCAGCAGGGCGCCGAACTTTATGCGTTCAACCACGGCGCCAGTCCAGAGCGCCACCGTGATAATGGCAAAGGTCGCCTGGAAGGCCGCAAAAGCCAGGTGGGGGACTGTAGTTGCGTACACCACGGATGGATCCTGGCCGACACTTGCCAGGCCGAACCATGCAAGATTGCCTACCAGACCCTTGATATCAGGACCGAAGGCCAGAGTGTAGCCGTAGAGAACCCACAGTACCGAGACCATGCAGAGTATGGCGAAGCTCATCATGATAGTGGAAAGCAGGTTTTTCCTCCTGACCATCCCGCCGTAGAAAAAGGCCAGTGCGGGGGTCATGAGAAGCACCAGCGCGCTCGATGTGAGCAGCCAGGCTGTATCTCCCGAATTCATAGTGCGCCTCCTTGAAACTTGGATGGGATAAGTTTAAGGGGCGCCTATTTCGGGGTTATTACAGCGGTGTTAAGATTGTGTTACAGGAAGGACTATTCAGCAGTGCCGGCTGCCTTGAACTTGTAGCCGATATTGCGAACCGTTTCGATGAATGTGTGTACGGGGTCCTCGATCTTGCTGCGCAGCCTCCTGATATGCACGTCAACAGTCCTGTCGCCGCCGTAGTAATCGTAGCCCCATATTTCGTTTAACAGTGATTCGCGCGTGAAAACTTTGCCCTTATTGGTTGCCAGCAGCTTGAGCAGTTCGTACTCCTTGAAGGTCAGCGCCAGCAGGCGGCCGGCCATTTCCACCTCGCATCTGACCGGGTCGATGGCCAGGTCCCCCGCCTTGATTATACCCTCCACACCCGGCCTGGTCATCCTGGTGATGGCCCGGCGTACCCGTGCTGACAGCTCATCCATATTCCAGGGCTTCATAACGAAGTCTTCGAAGCCATGCTCCAGGATTACGTGCAGAGTCGGCGGGGAGACCAGCGCAATAACGGGAAGCAGCCTTCGCAGCTTGAGCTTCCTGAACCATTTCCAGGCGGAATCCCCATGCGCGGAAATCGAGGAGACATCGACAAGCACGGCGTTGAAGGACTGGCGTGAGTCCTGCTCGATGACGTCGTCGGCATAGATGCAGGCGGTGCAGGAGAACCCCGCGCGGCTGAGGCCGGAGCTCAGCTCCCTGACCCTGTCCATCTCGTTGGTGACTATCAGGATGTTATTCATGGCTGTTGCCTATTATATCAGGTCAGCGAACGGGTGCAGGCCGGTGACTTCGGCCAGGCCGGCCATGGCCCATTTGACGGCCTCGATGCCGGACTCAATAACCGCGGCCACCGGGTTGAGCCCGCTCAGGGTTATCAGGCCGGCCCGGTCGGGGTTGAACGGTATCTCGCAGACCTTTTCACCCGGGCGCGCTATCATGGCGAAGCTGATAAGGCCACTGGTTTTAAGGCGTTGCAGCAGTTCCTCGGCCTTATTCACGGACAGCATGGGTATCTCGTGGTAGCCGGCCAGCACCTTGCCCTCACCGGTTAAAGACGCATCGAGGACAGTGGTCATTTTGCCGGCGATGAAGATGTCCGCAGGCTCAATGGTCGAGCCGGAGAACTCGATGAGGTCAACAAAGCGGAAAGGCTGGCCGCCGCGTACCTGTAACAGGCCGCCGAAGCGGGCGTAAGCGGGTATGCCGGCTTTGAGCAGGCAGCCGTTGACCGCCACGCTGCAAACCGTGGCCATTCCTACCTTCCCCCCGGGAACGGTCACATCGCCTATCTTGCTATTCTCCCCGGCCAACGCCACCAGGTTCGACGAGCAGAGGCCGGCCGTGAAGACGCCCTTCATTATTTTCAGGGCGCTGGGCAGGTCCTCGCGGGCGAACAGTGAAACATCAACCGGTATACGGCCGGTCGCCGAGCGCAATCCCACGCTGGTCTGGTAAGTGAGCCGCTCTATCCTGGAACCGATAAAACCTATCTTGTCCGTCACCAGGGAGTTTCTCATCTCCTCCAGCCCGGGCGCCGTGATGGTTCGCCCGTCCTTATGCCCGACCGAGCGGGTAAACCCGCGCTCATCCATGATTTTAAGATGGTAGCGCACGGCGCGTTCTCCCAGGTAGATGCCCTGCTCCTCGAGCAGCCTGGATATTATCCTGCTGCCCAGCGGCAGAGGCGATTCGCTGAGTATCTTGAGGATGGCGGTTATCTTGCGCTCAACGTCGCGCGTTTCCTGTCCGATCACAGTGCCCTCCGGTCAATAGGCATAAAGCCTGCTGTGGGGTAGTGGTTAAGCTGTATAAATGTTTTCATAACCGTATGGCTGCAGCGTCTATTGTCTGACCGGGATGCCCCTGCCGGCCAGGTATTCCTTCACTTCTTTGATAGAATATTCACGGTAATGGAATATGCTGGCCGCCAGCACAGCATCGGCCTTTCCGATAGACAGCGCGTCGTAAAGGTGCTCCAGCGTACCTGCCCCGCCGCTGGCGATAACCGGCACACTGACCATTTCGCTGACCGCCCGGTTCAGTTCGTTGTCATACCCTGCCCGGTGGCCGTCGGCATCCCAGCTGGTCAAGAGTATCTCGCCGGCCCCCAGATCCACGGCCTGCTTTATCCAGGCCAGAGCATCGATGCCCGTCGGCTTGCGCCCGCCGTGGGTACATACCTCCCACGACAGCTTGCCTTTTTCGCGTCGTTTGGCATCAACAGCCAGCACGATGCATTGCCTGCCGAAGACGGCTGCGCTTTCCTTCAGCAGTTGTGGCTCCTGGACAGCCGCGGTATTTACCGAGACCTTGTCGGCGCCGGCCTGCAGCATGCGCCGCATATCGCTGATAGAGCGCAGCCCTCCGCCGACGCAGAGTGGCATGAAGACCTGGCGGGCTACCTGTTCAACCACGTGCACCATGGTATCCCTGGCTTCCGGCGTGGCGCCGATATCTAAAAAGACCAGCTCATCGGCTCCTTCTCGGTAGTAAAAGTCAGCCTGCTCCACGGGGTCGCCCGCATCACGCAAGTTTGTAAAGCTGGTACCTTTGACCACGCGGCCGCCGGTGACATCTAAGCAAGGTATGATGCGCTTGGTTAACATAATATTAATGTATCCCTCTTATAGGCCGGGTTGCTGATGGTAACGTATTCCGTCTTCAATGTGGTTTCACAGTCCTCATGTCATCGCTCACGGGCAGACAATTTCCAGGAAGTTAGAGTACATGGTCAATCCGGCTTCGCCGCTTTTCTCGGGGTGGAACTGTGTGGCAACGAGGTTGTCCCTGATTATCATCGAGCAGAACTCGATACCGTACTCGGTTACCCCGGCCACTACAGTCCGGTCCCGGGGGTCGGCATAATAGCTGTGCACGAAGTAAAAATTGGCATTATCATCGATGCCGGTAAAGATGGGGTGAGTTTTAAGCTGCCTGACCTGGTTCCAGCCCATGTGGGGTATCTTCAGACCCTGCGGAAGCTTCCTGACCCTGCCTGGGATAATGTCCAGGCAGTCATGCTCGCCGCTCTCTTCAGTGGCTGACAACAGTACCTGCAGGCCGACACAGATGGCGAAGAGCGGCCTTTTCATGCCAACCAGCTCTTTAACAACCTGTGCCATCCCCGATGACTCAAGGCTGCGCATCGTGTCGCCGGCATCGCCCACCCCGGGGAAGAAAACAGCATCAGCCTTGAATACCTCTGACGGGTCAGCCGTAACCGTCGGCCTATAGCCCAATTTTGTCAGGGCGTTGGCCACGCTGCCGAGGTTACCGGCGCCGTAATCTATCACCGCAATACGCTTAGAGGCCTTGTTCATAATTCATCAGATTCCCGGATAGTTGTGGTATATGGCAACCACTTGCCGCAATGTAATGGTAACATGTACTCGTA
>CAIMUM010000064.1 GCA_903844685.1 uncultured Dehalococcoidia bacterium | reverse complement strand
TCTTCGAAAATTTTCTCCTCGAATAAGTGCTGCTACCTATATCCGTAGCCCTAAGACTCGATTATACTTTGCTTGATCAGCCCCGGAGGGTCATACTTAATTATGCATATAAACAAAAGGATCCTGTTACTCTACCCTGAATACCCCGACACTTTCTGGAGCTTCAAGCACGCCCTCAAGTTCGTCGCCAAGAAAGCGGCTTTCCCGCCACTCGGCCTGCTGACGGTGGCAGCCATGCTCCCCGCTGATTGGGAACTGAAACTGGTGGATATGAACACTGAGAGTCTGAACGACAAGGACATCAAGTGGACGGACATGGTCTTTGTCAGCGCCATGGTGGTGCAGAGGGATTCCGCTCAAAGCGCTATCAAGCGCTGCAAGAAATTGGGCGCCACAGTGGTCGCCGGCGGCCCGCTTTTCACCACTCAGCATGGTGACTTCCCCTGCGTGGATCATTTCGTGCTGGATGAGGCCGAAGTCACCCTTCCCCTATTCCTGGCCGACCTGGAAAAGGGATGCCTGCAAAGGATGTATTCTTCGAAAGTCCGGCCGGATATCAATGCCACGCCTGTGCCGCGCTGGGACCTGGTCCGGAAGAAAAAATATTCATCCATGGTTGTGCAGTATTCCCGTGGCTGCCCCTACGACTGCGAATTCTGCGACATCGTGGTGCTCAACGGGCACATGCCGCGCACCAAGGGCAGGGAGCAGATGCTGCGCGAGCTCGACGCGCTCTACGCAACCGGGTGGAGGGACAGCGTTTTCATCGTGGATGACAACTTCATCGGCAATAAAAAAAAGCTCAAAGCCGAGATACTTCCGGCCATTATCGGCTGGTCTCAGAAAAAGCATAGCCCTTTCTCCTTCTTCACCCAGACCTCCATCAATCTGGCAGACGACCACGAATTGACCAACCTCATGGTCAAAGCCAATTTCAATATGGTCTTCATCGGCATCGAGTCGCCTAATAAAGATAGCCTGACCGAGTGCGGCAAATCCCAGAACTCCAGCCGCGACCTGATCGTTGCAGTCAAGACGCTCCAGCATGCCGGACTGGAGGTGCAGGGCGGTTTCATTGTGGGCTTCGACAACGATCCCCAATCCATCTTCCAGGACGTTATCAACTTCGTGCAGAAAAGCGGTGTGGTAACGGCTATGGTGGGCCTGCTGAACGCGCCCCTGGGCACCCGGCTGCATCAACGCCTCGAAGGCGAAAAGCGCCTCACCGGCAGCTTCTCGGGTAACAACACCGAATTGTCAATTAATTTCATACCCAAAATGAATATAAATAAGTTGATAGACGGCTACCGCAGTATAGTGAACACCATCTACGCGCCCAACCAGTACTATGCCCGCGTAAAAACATTCCTGAGGGAGTACCGTCCCAAACGGCAGAAGATATCGGTATTGAAATCGCAGAACCTCAAGGCTTTTTTTAAATCTCTTTGGGTGCTGGGCATCCGGGAAAAGGAACGCTGGCATTTCTGGGACCTGGTCATCTGGACGACGTTCAAGCGCCCGCGT
>CAIMUM010000063.1 GCA_903844685.1 uncultured Dehalococcoidia bacterium | reverse complement strand
GATCAGTGTGACAATTGCGGCCGGACTTTAAACCCCAGCGACCTGATAGACGTACGCTGCCGCACCTGCTCGTCAACCCCAATATTCGAGAACTCGGAACATTACTTCCTCAAGCTGAGCGCCTTCGAGGAACAGCTCAGGAAATGGGTGGAGGACAAGACATTCTGGCGACAGAATGTACAAAAATTCACCCTGGGATTCCTGGAGGGTGGACTGAAGGACAGGGCGATTACGCGCGATATCGAGTGGGGTGTCTCCGTACCGCAACCGGGGTTCGAGAAAAAGCGTATTTACGTGTGGTTCGAAGCTGTTATCGGCTACCTTTCCGCCAGCAAGGAGTGGGCCAGGCTGCAGGGTCGGGATGACGACTGGCGGCAATTCTGGACGGGTGAAAGCAAGTCCTATTATTTTATCGGCAAGGACAACATACCGTTCCATACTATCATCTGGCCTGCCATGCTGATGGGCTACGGTGGGTTGAACCTGCCCTACGACGTGCCGGCCAATGAGTTCCTCACCGTAGAGGGCAAGAAATTGTCCACCAGCCGCAACTGGGCGGTATGGTTGCCCGATTATCTGCAGCGATACGACCCCGACCCGCTGCGCTATTACCTCTCAATCAGCATGCCGGAAACCGGAGATATGGACTTCTCGTGGCATGAATTCCTGCGCAAGAATAACGACGAACTGGTGGCTACCTACGGCAACCTGGTTAACAGGGTGCTGTCTTTCACCAACCGCAATTTCGACGCGGCGGTACCCGACCCGGGCGAGCTGGACGACGTAAGTAAAAACCTCCTTGAAAAGGCCCGCAAGACGCTGGTGGAGGTTGACCGTCAGCTGTACCGCTGCCACTTCAAGGAGGCGCTTAAGGCCGCCATGGCGTTGGCACAGGATGCCAACCGCTACCTTGACAACACTGCCCCGTGGAAGATGCTAAAACAGGACCGGCAGGCGGCAGGAAGGTCCGTGTACACGGCCATAAGCGCGATATCGGCGCTCAAGACGATGCTCTACCCGTTCCTTCCCTTTACTTCCCAGCGGCTGCACAATTTCCTGGGCTTTGAAGGCGATGTACGCGATGCCGGGTGGGAGTTCCAATTGCCGCCGGCGGGCCGCAGGCTGCCGCAGCCGCAGGCGCTCTTTGTTAAGCTTGAAGATAAGATCGTAGCGGAGGAGATGGCGCAGTTGGGGAGCGTGGCCCAGGCATGAAGCTCGATCAGATTTATGCCCCGGTAAAGCCGGACCTGGTGCTGGTGGAGGCTAAACTGGCGGAGATAGCCAGGAACGATATACCGCTTCTTTCGCAGCTGCTGGAGTATGCACTGCTTAACGTAGGCAAGCGTGTCAGGCCGGCGCTGACCCTGCTTTGCGGCAAATTCTACAATTATGACCTGGAGTTACTGGTGCCGATAGCAACGGCCGTTGAGGTGCTGCACATCGGTACCCTGGTCCACGACGATATCATTGATAATGCCGATATGAGGCATGGCAAGCCTGCGGTCTACCGAACCTGGGGTTCAACCAGCGCACTTTTGCTGGGCGATTACCTGTTCTCGAGGGCGGGCAGCCTGGCGGCGACAATCGAGAATATGCGGGTCATAAGGCGCTTTACCGAAACGCTGATGATCATATCAGGTGGGGAACTGCGGGAGGGGAGCAGCCGCTTTGACGTGCGGAGCGCCAGGGAGAATTATTACAAGTGGATAAGCGATAAGACGGCCTGCCTGTTTGTCATGGCAGCGGAGTGCGCTTCGGTCTTGAGCGGGTGCCCGGAGGAGCAGGTGCAGGCGCTCAAGGACTATGCGCAGAATTTCGGGCTGGCTTTCCAGATCATCGACGATATACTTGATTTCGTTGGCGATCCTGCCACCCTGGGTAAACCGGTGGGTTCCGACCTGATGGAGGGCACCGCTACCCTGCCCTCTATCCTTTACGCTGAAAAATTCCCGCAAGATAAGATAATTGAACGCATTATCCTGGAACATGAGAAAGCAATGGTGCCGCAGGCATTGGAGAAAATACTGGCCACCACGGTCATCGACGAATGCAGGCAGATAGCGCGGGGGTTCTACCAGAAAGCCAGCAATTCGCTGGAAAAACTGCCTGATTGTGATGCGCGCCAGTCGCTCAGGGCGCTGGTTGAATTCGTTATCGAGCGGAATAAATAAACGTTATCAGGAGGCCGGCGCGGCTTCCAGGCCGGGGGCGGGCAGCGGGTCATTCAGCAGCTTCTCAAAAGTGGAATCATCGATAGTCTCTTTTTCGATCAGGTAATCGGCCACGTATTTCAAGCGCGGCTTATTTTCAGTCATTATCACGGTAGCCTTTGAGAAAGCTTCCTTGACCAGCTCCTCCACTTCCGCGTCTATCTCCTCGGCGATTTTATCACTGTAGTTCTGCTGCTCGTGGATCTCCTTGCCCAGGAAGACCAGTTCCTCCCTCTTTCCGAAGGTGCGTGGGCCGAGCTTCTGGCTCATGCCTAACTCCATTATCATGCGGCGGGCGATCTTGGTAACCCTCTCCAGGTCATTCTGTGCTCCGCTAGTCAGCTCGCCGAAGACAACCTGCTCCGCAGCACGGCCGGCCAGGCCGATAATCATCTCATCCTTGAAGCGCTCGTAAGTTTCGAGGTGGCGCTCCTCAGTGGGCAGGAACTTGGTCCAGCCTCCCATCATACCCCTGGCTACGATTGAAATCTTATGTACGGGATCGGCATTGGGCAGCATTTTGGCCGCCAGGGCGTGCCCCGTTTCGTGATAGGCGATCCATTCCTTTTCGTTCTTGGTGATGACACGGCCTTTTTTCTCAGGGCCGGCTATGACGCGGTCGATGGAGTCCTCGAGCTCTTTCTGGCCGATGTCCTTGCGGCTGCGGCGGGCAGCCAGTATGGCGCCTTCATTTATCAGGTTGGCCAGGTCCGCCCCGCTGAAACCGGGCGTCTGGCGGGCGATGACATCGAGGTTGGCTTCACTGGACATCGGCTTGCCCTTGGCGTGAACGTCTAAAATAGCCTTGCGGCCGTTGATATCAGGCTGGTCGATGACGATATGGCGGTCGAACCTGCCCGGCCTGAGCAGTGCAGGATCGAGGATATCCGGCCGGTTGGTAGCGGCCAGCACGATTACATTGGTGTTGCTGTCGAAGCCATCCATCTCCACCAGTATCTGGTTCAAAGTCTGCTCCCGCTCGTCATGCCCGCCGCCCAGGCCGGCGCCGCGGTGGCGGCCGACTGCATCGATCTCGTCCACGAAGACGATGCAGGGAGCATTGCGCTTGGCCTGGTCAAAGAGGTCACGTACACGCGAGGCGCCTACACCGACGAACATCTCGACGAACTCACTGCCGCTGATGGAGAAAAAAGGCACGCCGGCCTCGCCGGCGGTGGCCTTGGCAATCAGTGTTTTGCCGCAGCCCGGCGGTCCGACCAGCAGCAGGCCGCGCGGTATGCGCGCGCCCAGGGCGAGGAATTTCTGCGGGGACTTGAGGAATTCCACTAACTCCTGCAACTCACCCTTGGACTCGTCGATGCCGGCCACATCGGCAAAGGTAACGGTCGGCTTATCGCCGGAGGCTAAGCGTGCACGGCTCTTGCCGAAATTGAAAGCCTGCGTATTGGCCCCGCGGGCGGAGCGGAATAAAAAGAAAAGCAGGGCGCCGAAAAGCACCAGCGGCAGGAAACTGAGCATGAGGTTGCCCCAGTCGATGCCGCCGGTCTTCACTTCGAACTTTATCCCATCAGCGCCGAGCTTGACGCCGGCATCCCTAAGGCTATCCATCAGGTCCTTGGTACCGCCTATGAATGAAGCTTTAACTACCGGCTTGTCGTCCTTAACGCCGATAATCGTGTTTCCGTCCTGCTGGATGCTGTCGATCTGTCCGCCCTTGGCACTATCGATAAACGAGTAAAAATCAACTTCCTTGGGGCCCTTGTTGACCGGGAAGAAGCTGAACGCCAGCGCCAGCAATGCTACAAGTATAAGTAGGTAGAGAAGGCTACCTTGCCACCAACGTGCTTTCATTAATTACCTTCATTACAAAATACTGGAAGAATTATAGCAAATGGAACCATGATGATAAAGAAATAGACGTATAGGAACCGCTCCGTAAAGGAGACGACTGCCGGAGAAAACAAGAGGGGGAGGGGCGCCGGCAGGGCCTATGCTCTGCCGGCGCCCGCAATTTAAATTTCTATGCTTTAGGGCCAGGGGAGAGCTTTGGGGCTGAGGTGCAGTTCCTTCATGCCTGCCTCTTTGAGGGCGAGCAGGGACTGCTTGAGCTGCCTGCGCTGTTCTTCGCTGAGTTTCGAGAGGACGTGCTTTACACCCTCCTTCTTCATAGCCTGTTTGAGGGCGCTCTCACCCTTGGCGGTCAGGGTGATGCGGATGAGGTTCTTGCGCTCCATGTTCTTGGTCCTCTTAAGGAGGCCCTGCTTCTCCATGCGCATCAAGATACCGGATACGGAGTGCGGCTCGCGCAGGAGCATGCGCGAGATCTTGGCCGGAGTGACGTCCTTGCCCATCGCCTCGACTAAAAAGAGGATGGCAGCGGAGGTGGCCGACAGGTTTTGGGGCAGAAGCTCCCTTTCCCTGACTTTGACGAAAATGTCTGCGACCTGCAGAAGTTGTGTTAATAGCGTGTAATCTTTATCAGCCTTGATCTGTAGTGCCATATAAGTTTGCCTCCCGGGTAATTTAATTCATTATGTTGACGATTATCAATAGCCGATATGTCACGCTTTTGCTTTCATACCAGCGCTGAATATAGTTGATCAAGACATTACGTCTAAAATAATTATGACAAAATATACGAAAATGTCAAAATGACATTCCCTGAAGCCCAAGCGCATGGGCGCAGTCATCCTGTTACTCGTTGATGTACAGGCTTAAATTGCAGTGTGTTTTAGGGGGTATGCTATAATTTAAGTTGAAGAAAGCTGGAAATAGCCATAGAGCAGGAATAAATCTGAGGAGCATGAACTGGAGCCGTTAAAGTTGGCCCGCCGGGCTGTTGAACTGGCCTCTGATAAGCAGGCCGAAGAAGTGGTGTTGCTTGACGCGCGGCAGGCATGTTCCTTTACCGATTACATAGTCATCTGCAGCGGCGATAGCGACCGGCAGGTGGACGCCATCCACCGCGAGATATTAAATTCCCTTAAGAAAGAGTCTGCTATACCTTTTCACAGCGAAGGCGATGCGGATTCAGGGTGGATACTACTGGATTACGCGGGCGTGGTCATACACATCTTTTCCAAGGAATTGAGGGGCTTCTACAGCCTGGAAAACGTGTACGAGAAGGCTCTCAGATTGCTTACGATCCAGTGAGCCACCTGTCGATATCCCTGCTATAGGTCAGAACCTCCCCGGGTGTGAAGAAAATACCGATCTCCTTTTCGGCATTCTCGGGTGAGTCCGACCCATGTATCAGGTTGTGCTCCATATTGATGCCGAGGTCGGCTCTGATGGTGCCCGGGGCAGCTTTCTTGGGATCGGTGGCTCCCATGGTCTGCCTGGTCGATTCGATGGCATTCTCACCTTCCAATACGGCGGCGATGATGGGCCCGGAGGTGATGAATTTGACCAGATCGTTGAAGAAGGGCTTTTCCTTGTGCATGGCATAGTGCTTTTCTGCCAGCGCCCTGTCCATCTGCAGCATTTTAAGCCCGGCAATTTTGAGGCCTCGCCTTTCCAGGCGGGAGAGGATTTCCCCGGCTATGCATCTCTGTACGCCGTCGGGTTTAACTAATATAAGGGTCCTTTCCATTTCAACTCCATTTATTTAGTAGTCTACGGGTACTAATTCTAACGGTAAACCGGGCAATTTGCCATTTTCAGGTGTTCCGGCACAGGAGGGGACGCCGGCGCCGGTTCTTGATCAGTAAACGACGGGATATTGAATACAGGGGAATTGTCCTTGCCCGTTCGATCCTATAAAATATGTTTTGATTTAGCAGGGGGATTTAGCATATGGCAGTCCCAACTTACGCCGGCGTCATCATCGACCTCATAGTTGCCTTAGTCCTGTTTTTCAGCTTGATAGGCGGCTTGAAAGAGGGCGCCGTTAAGGAATTCTTCGGGTTGCTGGCCTTTATCGTCGCGCTGTCTCTTACCGGGGCCTTTACGGCTTATGTTTGGGCATGGATGAGTTTTACCCCGGACCATTTATGGCGTGCCTTTTTCACCTTCTTGGTGACCATGGGCATAATACTGGTAATCCTCTATCTGGTTTTTTTATTGCCGCGCAACCTGCTGGATAAGGTCTGGAATGGCGGGTTTATGTGGAATGTGCTGGGTGGTATTTTCGGCCTGCTGAAGACGGCGCTGGGACTGGTGCTGATGGTGACACTCTTTGATATTTACCCGGTGCTGAACTGGCTGAGTGATTTGCTGGCGGCCTCCAATGCGTTGAACTGGCTTATGTCTACTTTTGGTTCGATTATATCTTCGCTGCTACATATGACCGGGGCAAATTTACAGGCAATGAATATCAGTATTTCTTTTTACGCTGTGTTATAGGAGGCTGTCTCAGGTAAATGGGCTGCAGCGTGGCTATGCTGTCTGCCTCACCGGATTTCAGCCGCTGCCAGCCAAGATAGGCAATATACCCCGGCCTCCTGAGGCGCTGCTCCCACCCGGGAATCACTGCATTTTCCCCCAGCGAGGTGAGGATCTGGTCAACCGCTGCCGGCGGTATCTCGCCGCAAAATAGGGTCTTCGTGCTGATCTCTGCGCATAATGATTCAACGGTAGTGAGATATTCCTCCTTTAGCCGTTGCCATCTGCCGGTATGGCGGTAAAGTGCGGCGGCTATTTCACCCCTGCCGGCGTCGTGGATGGGGCAAAGCGGCAGCCCGCTAAAGGCGAAAGGCAATGCTTCCGCCTCGAATGTGCTTATGCCCACCAGTGGTATTTTCAGGGAGAAGGCCAGACCCTTGGCTGCGCTGATGCCTGCGCGCAGCCCGTTAAAGCTGCCCGGGCCGATGGCTACGAACACGGCAGATAGAGATTTGATCTCCGATTTTGCCGTCTGCAGCAGGCGCTCGATATTCGGGAAGAGCTCCGAGATATGGTTCTGCCCGGGCCGCCAGGTAAGTTCCGCCAGCAGGTTCCCGTCCTGTGACAGGGCAGTCCCACCCCAGGCCGTAGAAGTATCTATGCTAATTTCCATGTTATCTCTCTATCCTGTGCCAGTGCGTTCATAATTGCCGTGGCCAGGTTATCATAGCGAATTCCACGCGGCAGGAAGTTGATTTCCCTGACATCGCCGGGCAGGTGCTGAAGTTCGATAGTAAGGTTATCCTGCGGCAACACTCCGCTGCCCTTCTCCGCCCATTCGATGGCGCAGACCGCGTCAGCGCGGAAATATTCGTCCAGGCCGAGGTCGGTTATCTCCTCGATATGGTCGAGCCGGTATAAGTCGAGATGATAAAGCGCCAGGCGGCCATGGTATTCACGCGCTATCATGTATGAAGGGCTGCAGGCGTATTCCCGGATGCCCAACCCGAAGGCAATGCCCTGCACCAGGTGGGTCTTGCCCGTCCCGAGGTTTCCTTTCAGCAGGTAAAGGTCGTTGCCCTGCGCCAATCCGCCGATGAAGCGGCCAAGCCTGCGGGTTTGCTCCGGGCTGTGCGTGGTGACGGTCAAATGAGCCATGTCCTTAGTTAATCTGGGTGCTTGTAATGGTCCCAGCCGCCGAAATCGATGTGGACAGGGTTTCCCCCCTCGTCAAGCAATGATACCGCGTGCGGTTTACCAGCTGTTATCTCTCCGATAATGGCGGGAGCCGGATCGAATGAGGCGTTGACCTTTTTCATCACTTCCGGTGTAGCTGTGAACAACAGTTCGTAATCTTCGCCGCCGGCCAGTGATATCCTGAGGCTGTCGCGTCCAAAATATTTTATCAGCAGAGGATGGACGGGCAATTTACCCGTGTGCAATGTGGCCGCTACTCCACTGGCCACGCAGATATGGGCCAGGTCGGCCGCCAGCCCGTCGCTGATATCGATGGCCGTTCTGACACCAAGGTCTGCCAGCAACGGGCCGCTGTTAAAATCCGGCGCCGGCCGCAGATGGGCGTTTTTAAACAGCTGCAGCGCTTCGGCATCCAGGTTGATAAACTGCGAGAGCGCCTTATGGCCGGCTGCCGACAGGCCGGGGAAACCGAATATTGCTACCAGGTCGCCGGGTTGTGCCGAGGTGCGGGTCAGCATGTCCCCTCCGGCTATCCCCGTTAAGGTGATGTTGATAACGACCTTGTCCGCGGCAGAGATATTGCCTCCAGCCACGGCTACGCCGTATTTGTTGGATATCTCAAGTATCCCCCGGTACAGGTCCAGCACGTCTTCGGCCTCGCGGCGGCCGGGCAGCGCCAGTGAAGCCAGGGCATAGCGCGGCCTGCCGCCCATGGAGTTTATATCGCTGATATTGATGGCCATGGATTTCCAGCCTAAATCTTTCCAGCCTGTATAAGAGAAATCGAAATGCACGTCTTCCACCAGTATATCGGTAGTGATAAGCTCGATTCCCCCGGGGCTCTTCCAAGCAGCCGCATCATCGCCGATGCCCAGCAGCAAATCCCTGCGGGCGGGTGACTGCCTGTCGCCCTCAGCATCGATAAGTGAGGCTATTTTCGAGATAAGTCCGAACTCGCCTATTTCTGCTATGCGCATGACGTGATTATAACACAGGGAGACGAGCGGGCAGGAAGAAAAAGCCGGGAAACCTTGATATACTGCAAAACCCTGTATATAATGCAGTTAAAAGCTCAGGCGGTGAAATATGCAGCAGATGGTTATTTGCCAGAATTGCGGCTCGCAGAACGCCGCTAACCAGCAATTCTGTGTGTCCTGCGGGGCCCACTTGGGAGCAGCCCAGCGTCCCATGCCACATGTGCCGATTGTAACCGGCATAGCCGCGCCCGCGCCGATGATGACCGGTATGGCGATGCCGCAACAGGTGGTTACCCCTGTTGTCGCCACCGACCCGGTGCACCACAGGCAGGTGGATGTTAAACCTACCTGGGGCCTGGTCTGGGGTCTGTTCTGGCGCATGTTGTGCCTGTGGATATTCATATCAGGCATCATATTCCTGGGGTATATGCTGCTCAGGCTGGCACTTGGCTATACTTCCGTCTTCGGCGGTTGGTAAGCTCAGGTATTTGGTAAAATAATCCTGCGGGGTGCCGCCTGTGCGGCACTCTATTTTTGAAAATAAAAGATCTTAAGGACGATGTAAGCTACATGTCGAAAAAAAAGGCCAGGAAAAATAAGGTCCAGAAGAAAGTTTGGTATCAGAATATGAAGATTGTAATACCCGTAGCAGCAGCGGTCCTGGTTGCAGGATTGTTAATAACATTGTTTCTGACAGGAGTAATTAAAATGCCCTCACAACCAGCCAAAAGCTATAACTCACCGATTCCCATGGTTATCGATGTAAACAAAAAATATACCGCCGTTATCAAGACGGCCAAGGGCGACCTGACGCTGGAGCTATATCCGCAGGATGCCCCCGTCACCGTAAATAACTTCGTCAGTCTGGCGCGCAAGGGGTTTTACAACGGTCTGACATTCCATCGCGTAATCCCCGGCTTCATGGCCCAGGGGGGCGATCCTACCGGCACGGGTTCTGGTGGCCCTGGATACACAATCCCGGATGAAATCAGCCAGAGGAAGCATGTAACGGGCGCCCTTTCCATGGCTAAAACAGCGCAACCCAATACAGGTGGCAGTCAGTTCTTTATCTGCTATGCCCCGCAGCCTCACCTGGATGGTATACATACGGTGTTCGGTCAGCTTACACAGGGTATGGATGTGCTGAAACAACTGGTTAACGGCGATAAAATGACCGAGGTAATCGTTACCGAAAGCAATTAGCCCGACGGCTCAGATGATGCCCCAGTCGCGGTAGCCCTGCTGTATGATGGCGCGGTATTCAGCCGAGGGTTGACCCTCTTCCTCCTGCCTGGCCTTGATGAAGGTCACAGCATCGTAAGCTTCACTGCTGTCGGTGAAAACGCGCACTTCAAGGTGCTTGTAGTCGACAGGGTGGTTTTCATGTTTATCCAGCTTGCGCAGGCCGGCCTCGTTTATCTCGTAAACTGCGCCAATGACCTTATCTCCCTGTGAGCCCCTGATGGTGGCCACCGCGCCTTTGCGCAGCCGTGAATACCCCGTGAAGATCAGCTTGAAATTGGGCAAAGTAGCCACTGCTTTAGATTTAGCCTCGGGGCAGCGCCCGGCCATCTGCTTGCGGTTCAAATTGGAAGCGTAGGCGAAATAGTACATGGTTCCCTGGTTAAATATACACCTGCCGTACTGTGTAAGACAAACAGCCGTCCGAGAGGTGTATGTTATAATTTACCTTCCATGAAATACCTCATCATCGCCGATATCCACAGCAACCTCGAGGCCTTCGAGGCCGTACTGGAGGACGCGCAAAACCACGGCGGATTTGGGCATACCTGGTGCCTGGGTGATGTGGTGGGCTACGGCCCGGACCCGGCAGCCTGTATAAAACTCCTCAAGCAGCTTGACCCAGTCTGCGTTTGCGGCAACCACGACTCGGCAGCGGTGGGTAAAATTGATGTCGGCGATTTCAGCTCCGAGGCGGCCAGGGCCAACCGCTGGACGGCCGGGCAGTTGAGCGCAGAGGATAGGGAATTCCTGTCGGGGTTGCCCGACCTGTTGGTTGAGGACGATTTTACCATCGTGCACGGAAGCCCCAGGCAACCTGTCTGGGAATATATATCGCACTCTTTCACGGCTGCCGATAATTTCCGCTATTTCGCTACGCGGTTCTGCCTGGTGGGGCACACGCATGTCCCGTTCCTTTTCGAGCATGACGGCGCTGAGGTCAGCGGGAGCGTCCTGCGCGATGGCGATATGCTGGTACTGGGGGACAACCGGCTGATAATCAACCCGGGGAGTGTGGGGCAACCGCGCGACCGTGATCCGCGGGCGTCCTACGCTATCTTCGATGCCGATGAAATGATGCTGCGCAACTACAGGGTAACCTATGATGTGACAGCTACCCAGGAGAAGATGGAGAATTCGGACCTGACGGACTTCCTGGTCAGCCGCATAGCCTGGGGCATTTGACCTTGAAAAGTCGGTGGTTACATTGTAGTATTTGAATTGGGCCGTGCTAAGCGGGGAACCAGCGGTGCCCTGTACCCGAGATCCGCTATAGCGGGGCTGAATACCGGTTCGAGGTCCTGTTTTTCAGAACTGCAACGGTTAAGTGGCGTTGAGGGTTGGGTCTTGCGCGGCGGAGGTCTATGAATCCCGTCAGGTCCGGAAGGAAGCAGCGGTAAATAGTAAGCTCCGGGTGACGCAGGTATGCCTGGCCGGAGCTGGCTGGCAGACGTAAGCTGAAGAACACTATCGACAGCCGGTGCACGGCCCACTTATTTTTTCGTGAATTGAAATAATTTGCCTCATAAAGCCAGAGATTCAACCGCTAAAGTCCGTGGCCAGCTCAAAGGCGCAGGCCTGAAAGCAAAAAAAAGCCTGGGCCAGAACTTCCTTGTAAACGAAGATATAAGAGATAGTATAGTTGAGGCTGCCGCATTGTCGGCCGGGGATATGGTTATAGAGGTGGGTCCCGGCCTCGGTATACTTACGGAGAAGCTCGCCGCACATGCCGGCAAGGTGGTGGCTGTTGAACTGGACGACGGCCTGGCCGAGCGCCTGAGAAACAGGCTGTCCAAGTTCAGCAATATCGATATCATCAACGCTGATATCCTTAGCCTCGGTATAACCGCTTTGAGCAAAGGTGCGAAATATAAGGTGGTAGCTAATATCCCTTACTATATTACTTCACCTGTCCTGCGCTATTTCATGCAGGCTGAGCTGAGGCCGTCGCTGATGGTCATTATGATGCAGGAGGAGGTGGCCCGCGATGTAACGGCTAAGCCGGGAGCGATGGGCTTCTTAGCTGTCAGCATGCGCCTTTTCAGCATTCCGAAAATAGTCCGCCGCGTGCCTGCCGACTGCTTTTACCCGGCGCCGAAAGTTGATTCTGCCGTGGTTAGGTTCGATATGCTGGAGCGGCCGGCTGTTGAAGTCAGCAACGTTGAAGGATTCCTGGAACTGGTGCATGCCGGGTTCGGCGCCCCGCGCAAGCAGTTGCATAACTCGCTGGCTATCGGTTTGCGTTTGGAACCTGCGGCGGCTGAAGAAATACTTGTGCGGGCGGGCATCGATTCGCGCAGGAGGCCGGGTACCCTGACCCTGGATGAATGGTCGGCCTTATACCGCCAGGCGGGCAGCGCCCCGTGCTGACGCTCAGGGCGTATGCCAAGGTCAACCTGGTGCTGGAGGTGCTGGGCAGGCGGGCGGACGGTTACCACGAGATCGCCAGTATCATGCAGACTATTGGCCTTCATGACGTTTTGACTTTTGAAGCTGCCAATGAGATTGAATTCTACTGTTCTGTACCGGGATTGCAGGCCAATGATAACCTGGTTGTGAAGACCGCCCATGCCCTGCGTCAGGCCACGGGGTCAAAAATGGGAGCGAGGATAGCGCTGGAGAAAGAAATTCCTGTGGCTGCCGGGTTAGGAGGCGGGAGCAGCGACGCGGCGGCTGCGCTGAAAGGGTTGAACAGACTCTGGGGACTCGGCCTGGCTGCTGAAAAGCTGGCTGAAATTGGGGCAGGAGTCGGTTCGGATGTGCCTTTTTTCATTTACGGGGGTACCTGCCTGGTACAGGGCCGCGGGGAAAAAATAACACCTTTGCCGGATATAGCGAGCGCCTGGTTTGTATTGCTTAAACCAGTCATTGCTGTGCCTGTGAACAAGACCGCCGTGCTTTACGGTATGCTCAAACCCGGGCACTACAGCAGCGGCAGCCTGGCTGCCGGCGCTGTAGTGCTGTTAAAGACGGGTAGAACTGGAGCGGGTATGTTTTACAATACCTTTGACAGTCTTGCCGAAGTGGCATATAGCGGTCTGCAGCGGTACCGGGAGGCGTTGGAAAAGGCTGGCGCAGGTGAGATACACCTGTCCGGCTCCGGGCCTTATTTATTCAGCATGTTCGATAGCCGGCAAGCTGCCCTGGACGTACAGCAAAAATTGTCGCTTGTGAAAATGGATGCTACTTTAGCACCGGGCGTAACAAGGGATGAAGCAGGAAACTGAAACCCCTAAACCGGCAGGCAGGAAAATAAAGTGGATTGAGAAAGGGCTGCTGTTGCTGGGCATGCCGGAACTTCTGTTCCACTGGCATTTTTAGATAGCTGCCAAGCGTCTCGCCAGCTTTTCCTCTTCAGCCCTCGTTTTGACCTCGCCGTCCAGCCTTGCTGCCAGCAGTTTATTTAATACCATTCCGACCCCGGGACCCTGTTTTAATCCCCATTGTACAAGGTCATTGCCGGTGACCGAGGTTTTAATGTGCATCAGCTTTCTAAGGTAGAGGCGTAAGCTCCTGCGTACGGCTAACGGGTTGGGATAAAGCCAGTTCACCTGTACTGCCGGCGGTTCCACATCTTGCACCAGCGAAAATATCTCCGAGTTCTTAATCAGCGGCCGGTCTAATTGCGGGAGCCTGTTTTTTAGGGCCAGGCACTGGTGGCTGAGCAGGTCGTATTTGCTCCCCAGCAGGTTTAGCCTCTGCAGCAGTTCGTACAGCGCACCCTCGCCCATTTGATAGGCCATCAGGGAGAAATATATGTGGTTGGCTGAAGCGCCATCAGGTATCTTTGCAGCGCGCCGGAAGGCGATTTGCATCTGGCGGTTCCATTGGAGGGAGGGATGAAGCTTCTGTAAAACACCGAGCTTGCCGGCACGCCTGATAATGCCGCCGGGCCTTTGTTCCGTCAGCCACAGCAGGACCTCATGCTTTAAGCGGTCGCCGCTGATAGAATCCAGCATATCGATATCGAGCTTGAGCAGCCGGGCCGTTCTCCTCTCTAATTTGAAGCTCAGCCTCTGCTCGTAACGTACAGCGCGCATAATGCGCGTGGCATCGTCCTCAAAACTCCTGTCGTGCATGACGCGGATGACCCTTCCCTCCAGGTCAGCTACGCCGCCGTACAAATCTGTAAGCACGCCGAAATCTGTGGGGTTGATACAGAGGGCCATCGCGTTGATGCTGAAATCCCGCCGTAGCAGGTCATCACAGATATTGCCAGGCTTCACCCGGGGAAGCGCGCCAGGGCGGTCGTAAGATTCACTCCGGCAGGTTGACAGGTCTATGCGATACCCTTCAAGATCGAAGCGGGCTGTTCCAAAGGCTTTGTGGACAAATAGCCTTGCCCCGGCATTGTCAGCTATGGCCCGTGCCAGCTTGATAGCGTCACCATCGATCATAATATCGATATCTGCGGAGGGCCGGTTGAGCAGGATGTCGCGGACTATGCCGCCCACCAAGTAGCTGTTAAAGCCATGGCGGGCGGCTGTTCTGCCAACCGTTCTTACCAGTTGGGTGACAGGCCCGGGCAGCCTTGCCTCGATTTCAGCAGTCAGGTTATTGTGCATATGCGATCATGAATAAACTTAATCAGGTAAGCTGCTTAAAATAGTGCCGACCCGCTCCCTTGTAATAAACCTGTCAAAGATGAACAGCGACAGGATTACGATAATGAAAGCTATGAACCCGGCCAGGCCGGTTATACCCACGGTCAGTTCATCGCCTCCTGTCAGCAGTACCACCGCCAGGCCGGGGACGGCATTTATGGTGCCGTGAAAAATGGCCGTTGCGATAACGGATTTTGCCTTAAGCCGGATATAGCTGAAGACGGGCGCCATGACGATCGTCCAGGCCGTCATTACGAGGATGCCGAGGTAAGGATGGTGCGGGTAATTGAGCCCCAGCAGTATGAGGGGAGCGTGCCATACTCCCCAGATAAAGCCGATCAGCGCCGAGGATTTCCAGAAGCCCATGAAGCTAAGCTCCTTCACCAGGAAGCCTCGCCAGCCAAGCTCTTCACCGAAGCCGGCGACCGCGTTCACAGTGGTGCCGGCGATGAGGGAGAGTACCAGGATAAACCAGATAGGGTGCACCGGCATGGCGGCTAATTGCTGCCTGGCCTGCTCCATCTGCTCAGGAGTTAACGCCCCGGCCAGTGAATTGAAAAAACCGGACATGTCAGGAGTGAAACTTACACCCGGCATCAGCAGGCTGATTCCCATAGCCATGAAAGCTATAACCGGCGGAAGAAACCACGCGATAAAGAACCAGCGGTTGACTTTGAATGAGATGCCTAAAGGGCCTGCCAGTGGCTGCCGGAAGATACGCTTCTGCACCATGATAGCCACCAGCATGGGTACAAACATGTAGAAAACAGCCAGCAGCGTCATGCCCGCGCCGTCGGTCGTGCCGCCCAGGGCGAGGTATAATCCTACCAGCGACCAGTCGATAAAGAAGGTCAACCCGATGAAGAGGAGTATTTTTTTTGTGCGAACACTCATTTTTCTATCCTTATCAGAACAAAGCGATACAATCAGCCGCGCCGCTACAAATCAGGCACAATATGGCCCCCGCTATCGCGGTTGAATGAACAGCAGCCCTCGACGGCTTGAAGCTGGTCCATGGTCCCGAAAGCGGTCAGGCTGCCACCGGCCTCGACCCCGGTGTCAAGGCTGGGATTGATGACGATATCGCCATCTTTCTCCCTTATAGCCAGTATGCGCACGCCTGTGAAGCGTTCCTCGATGTCCTTGATGCTGGCCCCGATAAGCGTCGAGTTTTCACCGATATAAACTTCCTCGACAACAAATTCTCCCTCCTTGCCGAGAAGGACCGTTTCGATGAATTGCACGGTGGTGGGGCGGGTGGCCAGGCGCGCCATCTGCATGCCGCCGATGACCTCGGGCAGGATGATGTGCGTGGCGCCGGCTTGCTTGAGCCTGCGGGCGGCGTCGTCGTTATTGGCGTGGCCAATGATCGTAAGCCTGGGGTTAATCTCGCGGGCCGTCAACACGGCATAGGTGTTGTAGGCGTCGTCACCGAAAGCTGTGATAAGGCTCCTGGCTTTTTCAATCCCGGCGCGCTTAAGCACGGCATGGTTGGTGGCATCATCTAATATGCTCAGGCAATCCTGCTGCATGGCACGTGTGTAGCTGTTCATGCTGTGATCGATAACTACGAAATCGGCCTTCTGCTGTTTGAGAGTACTGGCAATGGCCTCGCCCACGCGGCCGTAGCCGCACAGTACGAAGTGGTTATTGAGCTTCTTTATCCTGGCGTCCATACGGCTCCTCCTGAATGACCCGAATTCACTGTCGAGTGTTGCCTGTACGATACTGGTGAGTATATAAAAAGCTGTGCCGACGCCTCCCAGCGTCAGGACTATGGTGAAGATACGGCCGGCCGTGGAAAGCGGGTGGACCTCGCCGAACCCGACCGTGGCTATGGTAATGACGGTCATGTATAACGAATCGAAGAAGTCCCATTGTTGAATGAGCATGTAGCCGGCTGTGCCGAAGGCCAAAAGAGAAAAAAGGGCGATAAACCACTTGATATAACGGCTGTTTTTACCCATATCGGCAACCTGGGACTGCGCTGGCGGTGCTATTTGCAGCAGTCCAATTTGCCCAGCGCATCGTCAATCTCGCTGGTAGTCTGGAAGCGCTGGTCTTGGATATCGCGGATAATGCCTGTGGAATCGATAAAGAATGTTGTCGGGAAAGCCGGCGGTGTATACAGGCTGTCTGCTATGCCTTCCGTATCCAGCAGGACGGGGAAGGTCAGGCCTTGTGTGTCAATGAATAGTCTCACCTTGTCGACGTCGCCGCGCACGTTGGCTGCCAGTATTATGACATCATCGCGGCCGTATTTATCGAATGTTGCCTGTAGGAGCGGCATCTCCGCCTCGCAGGCGGGGCAGCCTTCCAGCCAGAAATTGAGCAGCACCTTGCGGCCTAAAAATTGGCTCAGGCTGTATTTACTGCCGTCGAGTGAAGTGAGCGTAAAGTCGGGGGCGCGTTTGCCAATGAAAGGACCTATATCAACGATGCTCTGGGTCTTAGCTGGTTGAAGCTCCTGTGTTGATTCTTTGCCGGAGGCATCCTTTGACCGCAATTTCAAATAATACTGCGTTTCGGGAAGCAGGTTGTCGATCTTGACGGTATGCCAGATGGAGAGGCTGTTACCCTGGCTGGTTGTATCGCGGTAATTCCTGTCAAGCCCGTAATCCACTTCTCCCGTAGCCGGTTCGTCGGTCTTCCAGGTTATCAGCATGGCCGAGTCAGTGACAGAGCTTGTCCCTGCGCCTGATATCTCCGGGTAGCTGGTCTCCTTGGAGGATGTCGTGGCCAGGAACCGCTTCGAAATGACCGTATCCCCGAGCGCGCTAAATGAGTGCTCCGAGACGTTGATGTTGTTGATATTATAGAGGATCCTGATATGATACGAAGCGCCCGGATCAAGGTCAGCGATGGTGAGCGAATGCAGCGTCACCGGCGCAGCGGTTATCACCGTCTGGATATTTTTACCATCAATATCCACCTGTGTCGTTGAGGGCTGAGAAGTGCTCCAGTTAACTACGGCGCTTTTTTCATTATTGGATTGTACTATAACGTCGCTTATAGGTGGAACGGATGGGTTGACCCTGGCGCCGGTCGAAACGGCGAGGACGGCCTGCTCCAGGTCGGAAAGAGTTGTAACGGGCCCTTCCACCCTGGCGCGTATTATGCCGTTTTTATCTAAGAAAACCAGGGTCGGCTCGTAGGATATGTTGTAGCTCGAGCGCAGCTTGCCTGACATGTCCCCGATTACAGGGAAGCTTATCTCGTAATCCTTTACCAGGTGTTCTATATCGCTGCTGCTGGCGCCTGAGGCAATAGCAATGATGGCCGGGTCTTTCCCCCCGGATTTCTGGTAAAGCTGGTTAAGCTTATCAGGTATGTAGAGCTTGCGTTCGACACCATTCACGTAGAAGAACTGGTCATCCCAGAAATCGCGGTCCCAGAAAACCAGCACCACTGTGTTGCCGCGGAACGAGCTTAAAGCCCGGGAATTATCATCGCTTAACTGCATGACGAAGTCCGGTGCTATATTGCCGACGCCACTGCCGGTACTGGGGACCAGCAGGATAATAGTCCCGCAGAGCAACAGCCCGAAAAGGACGACGCCTATAATAGTGAAAAGCGCGCGGTTTTTCTTAAATCTGTCTATCATGGAAATCGGTATATTGTTAACTTCCTTTTCAAGTATTGCTATCTTCTCAAGCAGAGCTTTGCTTCTTTCTAAGTAAGCGCCTGCCGGCAGTTCGCCAACGTTGAACCTCGTTTGCAGTGTAGCCAGCTCTTCGCGGCACTTATCAAGCTCAAGCTTCCTGACTACCTTCTGCCTGTCAATTATACCCTTATTATCATCTATCGGCATATCGTGTTAACAAGTTCAACCGGCTGAATGTGCATAATATATTTGAATTATTATAACCGAATTTGTCAAATATATCAGGTTTATTTGAAAGAGGCCATCCGCTCCTCCATTTCATCAATACTGAGAAACGGGCCGATTTTGATGGACGTGATGATCCCTGTTTCGCTTATAAAAAAAGTGGTGGGCAGACCCCTGACATTGTACATATTCGCAACGGTTCCGCGGGGGTCAACCGGTATAACGAATTTAAGCCCGTCTGCTTTGGCATAGCCTAAAGCGCTGTCCGGGTCGTCCTGTGTATTGACCGCGATGACCACCACGTCATCTGCTGTGTATTTTTCAGAGAAGGCCTTAAAAGCAGGTACTTCATAGCGGCAGGGGCCGCACCAGGTGGCCCAGAAATTCAGGATAACCGGCTTTCCACGGTAATCGCTCAGGCTGATCTCCCTTTTATCCACAGTAGGCAGGGTGAAATCCGGCGCTGTGAAGCCGATTCTATTGCCGATGTTTATATCAGTCTGTGTGTCAGCCTTGGTCACTACCGCGGGCTGACTGATGGCCGGGCTGGCGTGCACGACGCGGTCGATAATGGCAACCGCGGATATCAGGATAATAATCACCGGCATAAGTAACCATAATAATTGGTTGATTTTAGTATCTTTCATAGTGTTTGTTCTTCCTGGTTAATAAAATAACAATCAGCCTATAGTATAATCGTTCTTTGAAATATGACGAAAGTCGCCCCGATTCTTTGATGATAAGGAAACATCCAGATATTGCATCACGTATGTATGCTGAGCGACCGTTTGACTGTTATGCTTGACCAAGGTGTTCAAGACATACTGTATAGTTTTCGAAATACGCGTACTCCAGTCGCGAAGTATCCAATTTATTAATCGTTAAATTGATGAGTAGGCTATTTAACGGGCATCATTGTATGATTTTCTTCACTTCTGTGACCAGGTCATCCTTGGTCGCAAATCCGCCGATTTTGATAGATTTGATAGTTCCGTCCGTGCCGATAAAGAACGTGTTCGGGTCGGCATTCTTGGGACAGCAGAATTTCTTATAGATTTCATTTTTTAAATCTATCACCGTTGTAAAGTCGTAACCATTCTTGGTGAGGAAATCTTTTATTGTACCTGTGCTGTCCAGAGTGTTTACAGACAAAATAACCAGTCCCTGTACCCCGTATTGCTTGCCGATATCACTGAAATAGGGCATTTCCTTTTTGCATTCGATGCAACTTACAGACCAGGTATTAATGATAACCGGCTTGCCGGCGAAGCTACTCAGGCTGATGCTCTTACCATCCAGGCCGGGCAGGGTGAAATCCGGCGCCTTATCGCCGATCTTCGGGCATGCCTGCAAAGGTGCGCCACAACCTGCAAACAGGCTGACAGCCACGGCAGTTGCCAGTAAGAGGAGTGTAAAGGATTTCATAATCATATTCTCCTAATTCAACGCTTCAGGTCGCAAAACGGCTCAGCCAGGTAAGCTGATCCGTGAGCATCAATATGCCGACTATTATGAGCAGGATACCGCTTATGATAGAAATAAGCGCCAGGTGACGGTTAAGGCCTTTCCAGAAAGGCATTATGTAGCTCCAGGCCAGCCCGATGAGCAGGAAAGGTATGCCCAAGCCCAGCGAGTACGCCGCCAGCAGCAGTGCTCCCTTGGTGGTCTCCTGAGTGTACGAAGCTATGAAGAGGATGGAGCCGAGGATGGGCCCGATGCAGGGGGTCCAGCCTACCGAGAAGGCGGCGCCGATCAGCATCGATCGAACATAGCCAGGATTACGCGCATGCTGCAGGTGCAGGCGTCTTTCGTAATTAAGCCAGGGTATTTTGTAGGCGGCGATGAGGAATATGCCGAAAATGATTACCACGACGCCGGATACGATGCGAAGGGTCTCAGCATAAGCTGTTATCGCGGAGCCGATCAATCCTGCCGATGCGCCCATCAGGATAAACAGGATGGAAAACCCCAGCACGAACGCGATGCTGTGCAGCAAAATCGGCCATATCTTTCTTTTCTGGGTGTCATCGATAGCCGACGCTCCTGCCAGGTTGGCAATGTAGGCCGGGACCAGTGGCAGTACGCAGGGCGAGAAAAAAGAGAGCAGACCGGCGCCGATGGCAGTCCAGTAAGTAAGATCGCTTAATTGGCCCACTATTACACTAAAGCCTTATCGATGAGCTTCTGGATATCTTTCTTCGGCCTATAGCCGACCACCTGCTCGAAGGGCTTGCCTCCCTTGAAGACGATCAGTGTGGGGATGCTCATCACGTTGTAGCTCGAGGCAATCTTGGGCGCATCGTCCACGTTGACCTTGGCGAAGCCCATTTTATCCTTGTACTGTTCGGCCAGTTCGTCCACGATCGGTGCGACCATCCTGCAGGGACCGCACCAGACCGCCCAGAAATCCACCAGCACCGGCTGCTGTGAGTCCAGCACCATTGCCTTAAAATCATTTTCGCTTACACTTTTTATATTTTCAGCCATTTCGCCTCCAATTTAGATTTTCTTGGTTATGGGGTCGGAGGGTGCTTCCTGGTTGATGGTCAGGTCTTCCAGGCGCGTGCTTTCCTCTATCTTAGCACCACTGGCAATAATGCTGCCAGTAATCGATGCTCCCGCACCTACAATAATATCATCCCAGAGAACGGAGTTACTTATAGATGCGCCCTTTCCTATCAGGCAGTTGCGGCCGATCACTGCCGGGCCTGTGATTGTAGCGTCCTCTGCTATGTTGCAGCCACCGTTGATAACAGCCGGCCCAGTTATATGTGCAGAGGGGTGGACCGCGCAGCCCTGTTCGATAGTGATATCCTTAACCCTATACAGTGGCGAAGAACATAAGCCGCGCAGCACATCGCAATTCAACTGGTGGTATTGCGACGGCCTGCCCATATCTATCCAATAAGATTTACTGGTGTAGGCGAAAACCCGTTCACCTCTATCCAGCATGGGAGGGAAGACGCCTTTCTCAAACATGAAGAACTGGTTACCGGGGATGCAGTCCAGCACTGACGGCTCAAGTATATACACGCCCGCGTTTATCCAGTGGCTGGTAACTTTGTCCCGGGCCGGCTTCTCAATGAACGCTGTGACGCGCCCGTCCTCTTTCGTCTCGACCACACCGAACCTCGTCGGGTCTTCCACGTGGGACAGGGCGATGGTGGCTTTGGCCCTGTTCCGCCTGTGAAAGGCCAGCATATACGTGTAATCGATATCGGAGAAAGTGTCGCCGTTAAGCACAAAGAAGGTATCTTCCACGTGCGCGCCGGCATTCTTGACTGCGCCAGCGGTGCCCAGCGGCTTTTCCTCCAGGCTGTAGCTGAGCTTGATGCCCGCTCCCGCCCCGTCCTTGAAATACGCGAAAATGGAATCGGGCTTGTATCCCATGGCCAGCACGATATCGTTTATGCCGTGAGCAGCCAGCTTGAGGATGACGTGCTCAATGAACGGCCTGTTGGCCACAGGGACCATGGGTTTAACTACTGAATAGGTCAGCGGGCGCAGCCTTGTGCCCTCGCCGCCGACAAGAATTATCGCCTTCATAGTTGGGTAATCCACTAATTTTAGTCCGTTTAGATGCGAGGGGCAACCGCTACCAGTTCACTTTAATATCCATCAAATATCGTATTTGGGGTCAAACTCCTGTTTGACCTTCGATTCCAGGGGTTTAAGCTCGTTTTCCGGCGCGGTCAGCCCGGCTGATTCTTCCAGCTTTATTATCCGGTCCTCGAGCTTGTCCTGCTCGGCCAGCACCAGCCTGATGGCCTCGGCTACGGGGTCGGGGAGGCGGCTATGGTCGAGGTCTATCCTGGCCTCGCGCTGCTCTTCGACGATGCGGCCGGGCACACCTACAACGGTCGCGCCGGGCGGCACGGATTTGATCACCACTGAACCTGAGCCGATGCGCGCGCCCTCGCCGATGGTGATGGCGCCGAGGATGATAGCGCGCGATCCGATGACCACCTGGTTGCAGATGGTGGGATGACGTTTCTTTTTCGCCAGGGTGGTGCCTCCCAGCACTACCCCCTGGTACATCAGCACGTCGTCGCCTATCTCCGAGGTTTCGCCTATTACCACGCCCGCGCCGTGGTCGATAAAGAAACGCCTGCCGATGGTGGCACCCGGGTGTATCTCTATCTGCGTGAAAAAGCGGTTGACCTGCGAGATCAGGCGCGCCGTGAAATAGCATCTGTGCCGGTAGAAGAAGTGGGCGATGCGGTGCCACCACAGCGCGTGAAGCCCGGGGTAAAGGAAAAAAACCTCCCAGGCGCTGCGCGCCGCCGGGTCGCGCTCCATGGCGGCGCGGATGTCTTCTTGCATTGATTTGATGCACATATTTCACATTATATTATATATTTGTGGCCCGGCGAAGTTCCGGGGCTGAAAGATTGCTTTGTCATTGCGCTCCTTCAAGTACCGGCCGGTTTTAGTACCTTGACCTCACGGGGAACCCCGGCCTGACGCTGAAACTCTCACGTGAGGACTGCGGGCTGGTTACCGCGTCACCCGTAAGGACATCCTGGACGCTCACCTTCCAGTAATAAACGCGGCCGGCCTCCAGTCCCGGGACGCTCCACGAATTGCCCTTTGAATCGGTGACATTGCCCCCGCCGGGCGGGATGAAGAGTGCTGGAGCATTGTAATCACTGGGATAGTAGTACGGGCCGGAGTATCCGCCGCCGATGGTCGCCATCAGCAGCGTAAAATCAGCATCCGCGGCGATTTGTATCTCGTAGCCCCTGGATAACGATATGGGTTTCCAGCGCAAATCTATCTGGCCGGCGCGGCCGGTCACAGTATCGTAGCTTATAGCGGCCTGGCTGGAGGGCGAGATTAGGCTGGGGCCGTTCCAGGATAGCGTGTCTGCATATAACCATAGGCTGCCTTCGCTGCTGTTGTAAGCACGCTGGTCTATAGCCCAGACGAGTATGGGCTCGCCGGAGAAAGTGCCACCGGAGGTCCTCAGCCGCGTCGTTGGGGATGCGGGATCGCCAAAGGAGACGGCGGGATCCAGTCCGGCGGTGGCAGAGCACCAGCGGATGTAGGGAATGGCCTGCCCCCAGGTGGCCGGAGTGGTGAAGTAAAGGCTGGAGTTCCTGGCTGTGGCTATGCATGTTACCGGACTGGGGTAGCCCGCACCGCCCCACCATTCTTCCCAATCACTCTTTCCCGTGTATATCCCCCAGGCGAACATGCCTCCCTGGTTAATGGCAAGTATCGTGCCGTCGCTGTTAAAGCTGGAACTGCATATTACTAAGCTATTGCCGCGTACCGGCAGCGGCGCGGCAATTATTTTGAAATTCTTCCCCCCGTCGACCGAGTAAGCGACGTCCGCATCACCTTCACCGGTGCCCGCGACTACGATGCGGCCGCCGTCGTTGTCGGGTGTGGCCGCCGTGCGGTCTGTTGTTATACTGTATCCTGAGCCCAATCCGGTGACCACCAGCGGACCATAAGACCAGGCCGAACCATTGGAAGTGAGTTTCTGAACTATGCCAGCCGGGTTGAGCAGGTACATTGTGTCGCTGCTTTCCCAGGCCAGGTCGCAGGCTAAGCAGTTAGGTCTGACCTGCCTCCAGGTCTGCCCCCGGTTATCGCTGGTTAATATGTTCCGTGTGCCAACCGCGCACCATGCTATATAATTCCCGCCGGGTGAATCGGCCGGCATGCGCAAAATAGCCAGGTCGGTCTGGTTTTCCGTGCAAAACGAATCTATTGTCAGCGCGCACAACACCCTCTCCCAGCGCGAGTAAGCTGGCCGGTCGGCGCTTCTCCACAGGCTGTCAAAGCCACAGCAGCCTGTGTTACGGTTTACCGATGCGAGGAATATGGTTGAGCTATCAGGTGAAGGCAATATGTCTGTGAAGGTTGCTATCTGCGTATCTATAAGCGAGAGCTGGTTCCAGGTCTTGCCATTGTCCCGACTGACGGAAAAAGCCGATTCATCAAGGGAACGGCCGGTGCGGAAAGGGAGTGGCCAGTTGGGACCCGCGACCGGGGTTGCGCTGCTGCAGGTGACTATGTAAGCATCCTCGCCGCCGGCCTGCCAGGCTACGCTGGCATTGCCGCTGCCGCTGCCTGAGCAATTATCGGAACCTGCGGCGCCGGTCGCCTTTTTTAAAGCACTGTACCAGCAGGTATTCGGGCATGTAACCGGCGCGTCGGTGAACCAGGTATTAACCGTCGCTGTGAAGGATTGCCCGAGCACTTCGCCTGCTAGCAATTTACCGCTGGTATAGGTGCCGTAATAGGCTATGCTGGCGATACGCTTCGCGGGTGTGGATTCAAAAATACGGTGAGGTACGTTGTAATCGAGGCGATATATGCCGCCTTTACCGCTAATTCCGGCATCGTCGATGCTGATATAGCAACGGTTGAATGCCGGCGCCTGGCCGTTATAATCGGAAGGAAAGGATAGGTCCGCCGAGATTATTTGAGCAGCAGTGGGTGACACTCCGCCGCTACCCAGGCACAGCGGAGAATTGACATAAACCGCAGACCAGTCAATTATGTTTAAGGCGGGGTCGTGAAGGCCGACGTTGTAAAAAGTTCCCTTGATGGTGGAATACACAATGCCTATGGACAGGTCTTCACTGTAATTGGGAGAAAACCTGATGACCAGTACATCACCACCCGGGTGCTGTGGTTGCCATGAGCCCATCCTGTCCAAGTTGCGCAGGAAAACGTTGCCGCCACCGGCGCCGTTCCGTGTTCCGATAGCAATAAATCTGCTGGTCGCATTGCAGGAGATCGCGATGCTGCTGATATAGGCGGCTGGGGTGCAACCAAGGTCATACCAGGTGAAACCGCCGTTGTCCGTATACCAGGCGTTTCCGGGCAGATCTGAGGCGGCGTTACCGGTCACTGCGGCCATGATCAGCGGATCGTCAGGGGCTACCGCGATATCCCAGGCGCGGAAATTGATTTTTTCTGCTGAACTCATAGACTGGAAAAGATACATGCCGGGGGCATCGGTCCAGGAAACGCCGCAATCAGAAGACCTGTAAATGGCTCGCCGGCCGCTGGCGAGGTCACGGTTGGCTGTGTCCACCGCGCACAGGGACTTGCCGTCATCTGCCACAGCAAAGCGTCTGATATCGCTGGGGTTGACGATATCGTTCCTTATCGGCAGGCACCCGGGGGTATCGATTTTATGCCATTTCAGGTCGGTTGCGCCCGCCTGGCCCGTTGCGGCAGCGGACGGTATGGCGGTAAGAAAAATAAATACCGCTGTCAGGGCTGACAGTGCCCTTAATACAGTCCCTGCCTGGTGCTGCCCGGGCATATTTAGTTCACAGCAGCCAGCAATTTTGCCACCTCTTCCAGTCCATCGACGATACGGGGGCCGGGACGTTCAATCAGGTTGGAATCGCTGAGTTTATAAACCCTGTTATTTTTAATTGCTTCGGTGGACTGCATCCAGTTCTGCTGCTTGAGGTTACCCGCTATGGCATCGGCGCTTGCGCCCATGCCTGTAACTATCACCACCTGAGGGTTCTTATTGACGATAGATTCCGGCGATACGATGCGGGATTTCTCAAAATCCGTGGAAAATATATTTATCCCGCCTGCCTTGGTGATCAGGTCGTCGATGTACGTTTTGCCGCCCATCGTCCAGACGGGGTCATACCAGATTACATACATTACACGCAGACGCTTATCAACGGGCAACGTGGCTGTTTTCGAAGTAATAGTGTTTATCCTGGCAGATAACTGCCCTGTTAACCGGGAAGCAGCCGCGCTGCTGCCCGTCACCTGCCCCACCAGTGTGATATTGTTGATTATCTCGTCCATAGTGTGGGATGATAGTACGATCACCTTCAGGCCGACTTTTTCCAGGGCGGGCAGCACGGTTTTCTCATGGATCGACTCCGCCAGCACCAGGTCGGGAGCTATCATCACCAGCTTCTCGAGGTCAGGGGTCATGTAGCCGGCTACATGTTGCTTGAGTTTGGCCTTTTCCGGGTAGTCGCAATAATCCGTGACGCCCGCTATCCGGTCGTCGAGCCCCAGCGCAAAGAGTATCTCCGTGTTGCTCGGGGCAAGCGATACGATGCGCTGCGGCAGGTGTTCGATTGTCACTTTCCTTCCCAGGCTGTCTATCACTGTGATAGGGAAGACCGGAGGCGGCTCCTGTGATTCTTTTACGGGAGCCGGGGCAGGTTGTTCCTTAACCTCTCCGGCCGCACCTGCGGGCTGAGGGGCAGGCTGCGCGGGCGGCGGTTGCTGTGTGCAGGCCAGCAGCAGGCATCCTATTGCGAAAGCCAGTGCCGCTATCCAGATTAAACTTCGTCTCATTGAAGGCCTCCTTTTCCAAAAATTTAAAACCCCCGCTGCCTTCCGGCAGCGGGGGTTTACATAACAAAATATTTGCCCCCGTTCACTGCGAAGGCGCTTGATTGCATGGCAGGCGTTCTGACTATAACAGCAGGCAGGGCTGTAACGGACTTACACCGTATTGCTGTCCAATTAAGGCCGTAATCGCTCACGGCCGCCATGACACACTATTCAGTTGTGGGGATATTGTATTGGCCGGTGGGAGCGGCTGTCAAATCCCGTGTGAGCGGCGTCTTTTATCAGATACCGAACAGCCGGTTTGTGTTTTCCCGCACGATACGGGACATCTCATCCCGGCTGATGCCCTTTATGGCGGCCGCGGCTTTGAGGCTACGCAGGATATCGGCGGGTTCGGAGCGGTACTTTTCTTCCCTGCCATAATGAACGGGGCAATCGGTTTCCAGCAGCAGCCTTTCTGTGGGAGCTTCGCGGATGGCGCGGCGGTGCTCATCATGGTACTCCGCGGCGGGTGTGGCTGAGATGTAATATCCCCCCGCGATGAGCCCGGACAGCGTGCTGGAAAAGCCGGTGTACCAGTGAAAGACCAGCCGCCTGGCCCCGCTTTCCATAACTACTTGCAGGCTGTCCTTCCAGGCGTAGCGGCTGTGGAAGGAAACCGGCTTGGCGAATTCCACGGCCAGTTCGAGCAGGCACCTCAATATATCCTTCTGCTGCTCCTTGCCCGCTCCCTTAAGCACCCTTTTATCGTAGTCCAGTCCCACCTCGCCGAGGGCAACGGCGTTGCCCAGGTTGTCCCTGATAAAGGCGATATTTTCTTCCAGTACCCGCGGGCTCATATTGCCGAGGGACCAGGGATGCAGGCCGATGGCGGGGTAAATGAAGCCGGGGTAGGCTGAGGCCAGCTTGAAAGTCTTGATATTGGAGGCTAAATCCTGCCCCACGGAGATCACGGCTGCTACGCCGGCCCGTTTGGCGTGCTCAACGGCAGCAGAGAGGTCCTCCAGTTCGTCGAGGTGGGCATGCGTGTCAACCAATTCCGCCATGCTTGCCCCCGAAAAGATCGTCAAAGGTGATTTCAAGCACCTTGTCCGTCGACAATATGCCACGCTCGGTAACAATACTGCTGACCAGTTCAAGCGGTACCATGTCGAAGCCGGTTTCAGGCTGGTGCAGGCCGGTCAGCAAGCCCCTGGCGTCGCACTTGGCGGTTTCACAGATGATATGCAAAGGCTTTTCCTTGCGCGCGGCCACGAGGGCAAGCTCAAGCGATGGCTCTCCGTTGATCAGCCAGCCGTGCAGAGATATGGCATCGGCGCCGCAGAGGATATAATCCGCCCTGGCAACGTGCCAGGCCAACTGGCCGCCGGGCACTACCCTGCAGGATATGCCCGCCGCCTGCAGGCGCCTTGCTGTAATTTCGCCGTAGGATATTTTTTTATGGTGCGAATCGACGGCCAGTACCTTGAAGTCAGTTCCACCGCGCATAGCCATTTCGAGGGTGGAACAGACAGCCGAACTATAGCTGCAGGTCATGATGATGCTACGTTTGGTAATCAGCTTCACGGCGTTGCGGCTGGCAGCGTTTGTGGAATTTTCCTGGGATTTGAGCAGCCTGCTGGCGATGCTGAAAGCCGTTTTCTTTAACCTCTGCGGCGATTTCGCCGTTACAGCAGCCGCGGCAAGCTCCTCCTTTATATAAAGGGCATAATTGGCGATGGAGACCATGCTCGGGCGGGCATCAATCAAAGCCTCCGCTACCTCGTTTATCTCCGCCAGGAATCTCTCCGCTGTTTCTGCCGTGATGTCTGCGGCGGTCTGCCTGAGGATTTCCAGTGCCAGCCGTCCCAGGGTACCGGCGCCGTGCTCCCTGTCCCTTTTAAGGGCGCTAATGCTTTTCCTTAGCGGGACTATCATTAACGGAATTATACCCTTTTAGCTTAAACCCGCTCAAAATTCAGGTTTGGCAATTAGGGCGTAGATGACGGCGATCACGGCAGCAGCGCCGGCAATGAAAAAGCCTGAAGCATATCCGGGCACAGCGCCGCTGATGATGGAACCGAATAGCGTACCCAGGGTGATGGTGACCTGTATGGTCGCCAGGTTGCCCCCCATGCGCGTGGATATGAACAGGTTAGATACTATCAGGCTGCGGGTGACCAGGGTCAGGCTGTCCCCTACGGCATGGGTTAGTCGCGTGGCCAGCACCGTCCCGAAGTTGTTGGTGAAAATAAGCAGTATATTGGTGATCCCGGAGATAGCTATACCTACGTAATATGGTATGGCCAGGCCTCTTCCGCGGGAGTTGACCCGGTCTGCATAAAATCCGCTGATTATGGATAGCAATGCCATAACATTGGCATGGATAAAGAATATCCAGCCGACCGACTCCTTGTCGAGCTTTATTTCCTTGTTAAGAAAGAGGCTGAAGCTGGACTGTTCCGCCCCGGCATGCAGGGAAAACGCGAAGACCAGTATAATGAAGATGAGCACCGACCTGTTCGAGATGTCTGCCCGGTAATCGCTTATCTTCACCCTGATGCCGGGGACATCGGGCAGCAGCAGGCTCAAAATAACCATGGGCAGCGTACCGGCCAGCGAAAAAAGGAAAATGGCGTTCATGTCGAAGGCTGAGAGCAGGTAGCCGCCCAGCAACGAACCGAGTCCATAGCCTACTAATATTCCGGCCGTGAAAAAACCAAGCTTCAGCCCGCGTATCTTATCCCCCAGTGTCTTATAGAAAAGCGCGGACAGGGCGTTATTAAAAAGCGCATTGCCTGTACCGCCGATGCCCAGCATCAGCATGGTGGACCAGAAATCGTGCGCGGTCAGCAGACCCACGATGCTCAGTGCGAAGATGAGCTGGCTGGCGATCACCAATTTCTTGGGCGATATGCGGTCGACGAAGACACCGAAAGGTATCATCAGTATCAGTGATACCAGCGGGAAAACGGATATCAGCAGGCCGACCTGGAAATGGCTGAAGCCAATATCTATCCAGTAGATGGTGATATAGGTTAAGATCGCCCACAGGAAGGTGGACTGAAGGAAGCCTATCAGGCAGGGGATAGTGTACCGTTGGGAAAAACTTATACCGTTCATGTAAATTTTTGAAAGATGAAGTATAGCAGATAGCTGACGGGACGGCTAAAGCATCATTATTTAACAGTCTTTCAGGGAGCTTTGCCATTACGGTATTGCATTAGTAATTTTTTTGCAGTATAGTATATGCAGTGGTTTGTGTTCAGGTTATTGCTGACTTAGTTAATTAACGCCTCACCCCGCCTAATATTTACAAGTTCCGGATGACCCAACCAAAAGCCATAAATAATATTATATACAGGAGGTCATCCAATGGGATTCACCGACAAAAAAATGACATGCGCCGATTGCAACCAGGAGTTTATTTTCAGCGCGACTGAGCAGGAATTCTACGCTCAGAAGGGGTTCACCAACGAGCCCAAGCGCTGCCCGGATTGCAGGCAGGCCAGGAAATCATCGCGCGACGGCGGAAGGTCCGGCGCGGGTTTCCAGCGCAAGATGTACCCCGCAACGTGCGGGCAGTGCGGCAAAGAGACCGAGGTTCCTTTCGAGCCGAGGCAGGACAAGCCGGTTTACTGCAGCGATTGCTACAGCTCGATAAAACCGAGGAGATAAACCGTCAAACATCAGGCATGCGCGGGCGAAGAGCCCGCGTGTGCCGCATAATTTATATTTGGAGGAAATAATTTAGTATTATGAATATTTATGTAGGCAACCTGTCATATGAAGTGACGGAAAGCGATATCAGAACGGAGTTTGAAGCCTTCGGCGAGGTCTCGTCCGTATCCCTCATCAAGGATACTTACAGTGGGCGCTCCAAGGGATTCGGCTTCGTGGAAATGCCCAAGCTGCAGGAAGGCCAGGCGGCCATCACCGGGCTCAATGGCAAAAAGATCAAGGACCGCGCCATAACTGTCAACGGCGCACGGCCCAAGGGTGAAGGTGGTCCTGGTGGTGGTGGCGGTGGCAGGTCTTCATATGGTGGCGGTGGCGGCAGGGGTGGCTCGGGTGGCAGGGGTGGCTCCGGTGGTGGTGGTAGGGGTGGCCCGAGAAGGTACTAATCCGTAAAGATAAATTGGAACCAGCAAAATAAACGGCCCTTAACAGGGCCGTTTCCTTTTCTACTTGTGTAACGGCAATTTCCCGGAACTTCTTTTTGACAGCGCCTCATTCTGTTGCTATAATACGGCAACTGGCTTCCATAAGCCGTTATAATAGTAATATGACATTCACTACGCAGAACGTGGAGAAAAAGACCTTTAGCATCCTCAAGGTGCTGGCAAACTCGCCGCAGCCTTTGGGTTCGATAGTGATTGCGCGCAAGCTTCGTGATCTGGGTGTTGACCTGGGTCAGCGGGCGGTGCGATATCACCTGAAGGTTACCGATGATAACGGGTTGACGCACCTGGCAGGCCGGCGCGATGGCAGGCAGATCACACAACTCGGACTCAAGGAGCTCAAGCAGGGAATGGTCAAGGAAAAAGTGGGCTTCTCCATTACAAGGATAGAGCAGTTAGCGGTCCTGACCACATTCGATGCTGATAAACGGGCGGGGCTGGTGCCGGTGAATGTATCGTTTATACGGAGGCGGGATTTCAAGAAGGCGCTGCAGATTATGGCGCCCGTATTTTCGGCGCGTCTATGTGCAAGCCGCCTGGTTATGGAGGCCCGCAGCGGTGAACAAATCGGCGATATTATGGTCCCGGAGGACACCGCAGCACTGGTCACGGTATGCAGCATAGTAGTGAACGGTGCGTTGCTGAGGGCCTGCGTTCCTGTGAATGCCAGGTTTGGCGGGTTGCTGCAGATGTGGGGCCACCAACCCTGGAGATTTGTGGATTTAATACATTACACCGGATGCTCCCTTGACCCGGCCGAGGTCTTTATAAAGGCCAAAATGACTTCGGTTGGGCAGGTTGTAAAAAACGGCCAGGGCAGCCTGCTGGCAAATTTCCACGAGATACCGGCAATTTGCCGTCCGAAGGCAGGGGATATCTCCTTGAAGCTTAATAAAGCCGGTATGAACGGCATCTTTATTATCGGCGGTGTTAGTGAGCCTGTCTGCGAGATGCCGGTTGAGCCGGGGCGGGCAGGCATGGTAGTAATCGGCGGCCTGAACCCGTTGGCCGCCGTCCAGGAGGCCGGGATAGAAGTGGAATCGCACGCCATGAGCGCCTTGATTGAATACAAAAATTTCGTCCCCTTCGAGGAACTTTATAAAATAAAAACGGTTTAAATTTCACGGGAGCCCTGAAAACGTGAATAATAGTAAAGTTAAGATCAATCTCTTGTGCTGTTCAACCAGCTTTGATCCGCTCGAGCTGGCGCCGGGTAATAACGGCAACGGGGATGAACTGAGGATTATACCGCTGCCGTGTTCCGGCAAGATCGACATCCTCTACTTAACCAAGGCCTTTGAAAGCGGTGCGGATGGGGTGGCGGTGATTACCTGTAAAAAAGGTGAATGCCAATTCCTGGAAGGTAACCTTCGGGCTGAGAAGAGGGTGTCAGCAGTGGACGCACTGCTTGAAGAGATTGGATTGGGTAAAGGGAGGATGGTCATGATGCAGATGGGTGATGGCGGCATCGATCAAATCAAGAAAGAGGTGGAGGATTTCCGCAGGAGGATAAAAGCCTCACCCCGCAAGGCATATGCGGGCGATGAATTAGAGCTGGATAAAGAGTAAAAGACAGGCAATATAGCTATAGATTAAGGATAATATTATGAAACCTGATAGCGCACTGGCCAATAAGATAGGCGGTAAAGAGTTTATTGTCACGGCGGAATACCTGCCGCGGACCGGCACGGGTACGCAAATAGTTGAAGACTGCGCCCGTATATTTAAAAATGGCCCTGTTGCGGTGAATGTGGCTGATAACCATTACGGTGTGGCCATGTCCAGCCTTGCCGCATCGGTGATATTGGGCCGCGCCGGAATTGAACCAGTTTACCAGGTTGTTACGCGGGACAGGAACCGCATTGCACTGCAGTCCGACCTGCTGGGAGCGGCCTCCCTGGGTATAAAAAACGTGCTGTGCCTTTCCGGCTATCATCAGGCACTGGTAGGTTGCCCTGAATCCGCCAACGTCTTTGATATAGATTCAATCCAGCTCATCGCGACGGTAAAAAAAATGTGCGACGAGGGTTTGCTGCTGGACGGAACTAAGATCGAGGGGGCTTTTTCTATGCTGGCGGGGGCTGCTGCCAATCCTTACCTTAAGCCGCTGGAACTTAATATTATCCGCCTTAAGAAGAAAGTGAAGGCCGGGGCATCCTTCATTCAAACGCAGGCCGTATTTGATATTGAAGAATTCAAACGGTGGCTTGAGACGGCCCGCGGCGAAGGCCTCACCGAAAAAGTTGCCATTCTGGCGGGCGTGTTGCCACTGACCGGAGCGGCTGAAGCGAAGAAATTGAATGGAACCTTCACGGATTTCAATATACCGGATGAGGTGATCTCCCGCCTGGAATCTGCCGGAAATGAAGAGGCGCAGCTCAAGGAGGGCATGGCTATCTGCGCCGGGATAATCAAGCAGCTTAAGGGTTTGCCGGGCCTGCGCGGTATACACATATTTTCGGGAGGCAACGAGACTGTTGTACCCGCGCTTATTTCAGCGGCGATTTGAATAAGGTAAATACCTATGCCGGATAAATATCACATCAAAACTCAACCCATCCCCCCGCGCCGGCCGCGTATCGGCAAAATCGGCGTGGTGGACTGGCGCGAAGATTGCGCCAACTGCCATAACTGCGTTAAGAAAGCCTGCGTTTTCGACCGCTACAGGGAAGAGATGTCGTACATCCGCGGGCTTCGTGAGATGGATGCCGTGTTCTTCCAGTGCATGGGCTGCTTCTCCTGCGTGCAGCAATGTACCAAGGGGCTGCTGGCACTGTCGGCCAACCCTGTGTATGAGCGGCTTGGCAATACATATTGGACACCCCAGATAATTGAAACGACCTGGGCGCAGGCGGAATCAGCCAAGATACCGGTTTCTGGCGCGGGATACCGGGGGCGATTTTCCGGCCTGGGCTTCGATTCGATGTGGACCGATATGTCGGAGATCGTGCGCCCTACCCGTGACGGGATACATGGGCGCGAGTATATCAGCACGGCTGTGGACATCGGCAGAAAACCCGCCCTGCTCCACTTCGATGCAGGCAACCCGGCCGGCGGTCTGCCGCCGCTGGTGGATATACCGATGCCCATGATTATCGATATGCTGCCCCGCGGCTACCGGCTTCCCAACCTGCTGCCTGTTATTAAAATAGTGGCGGCGCAGACAGGCGTCATCGCCATTATCGATTCTAAAGACTGGCAGTTAGCGGGCAATGACCTTGATCAATACCTGCCTAACCTGGCGATTTATCTCGATGCCTCCGCACCCCTGCCCGGCCGTGAATTGCTTACCGGGATGAGATTGGTAGAGATAAGCGACGACGGAAACGCGGAACGGCGCGTACGTGAACTGAAGCAAATAAACCCCGGCATAGTGGTTGCGGTCAGGGTGGAAATGGATTCCGGAGGGATTGAACGCGCAGTCGAATATGCCCGCCAACCGTTTGTCGAGGTTTTGCACCTGGTAGCCGATGATAACGGTAACGAGATCGGAGAAAAAAACCCCCGTTTTATCAAGGACATGGTGCGCAGTGTGCATAACTCGCTGGTGGAAAGCGGGTTAAGGAACGAGGTAACTCTGATGGCAGGCGGTGGCATAGCCCTGGCCGAGCATATGGCCAAGCAGATCCTCTGCGGCGCCGACCTGGTAACTATCAACCTGCCATTATTAATAGCCCTGGAGTGCACGCTTTGCCGTGATTGTAATGACGGCCAGTCATGCCCGGCGCTGATCGGGGAGATAGATATCAAGTACGGTGTCGGGCGCATGACAAATCTGATTGCTGCATGGCACGACCAGTTGATCGAGGTCATGGGAGCCATGGGCATACGCGAGGTCCGCCGCCTGCGTGGTGAAGTAGGCCGGGCCCTATTCTTTGAAGACCTTGAGGAGGCGACCTTTGGCAAGCTCTTTGGTTCCAGAAAAAATAATTAAAGAAGGTCTTCCGGATAGTATACTCGAGACTATGGTGCCGCAGGCGGAGGTTCAACGCGTAATTAAACCGGCCCCGCCGCGCTACCGCAATGAGATCGCGAAATATATTATCAGGCGCAGCGCCGATTGCAAGCTATGCGGCAAATGCGCCGAGATATGCCCTCAGGGTGTGCACGTTCTCAAGCCGGGCTATAAATACTTCGCTGCCCCTCACCAGAATGTGTGTATCGGCCCGGCCTGCAAGGACACCGGCCATTATTGTGTAGATTTATGCCCGAATAAGGCGCTGCGCATGGTGGAAAATCCCATGATGAAGGTGCTGGGCGATTACCGCTGGACGCCTGACCTGATACTGGCTACATGGAAGATGGCCGAGACGGGCGCTCCTCCTCCGCCCGAGTATGGGTATGAATATGAATGCGGCAATTCCGGCGGAGGATTTGACCGTATCAGGTTTAAATTTCCTGCCAGGCCGCCGGTTGAATTGAGCCCGGACGATATCGACACTAGCCTGGAGCTTAACCGTCGAAACGACGGGAGGCCGCAGATCAAAATCGATGTGCCCTGGTATGGAGGCGGCATGTCGTACGGGTCGGTGAGCAACGTTACGCAGCTGTCCAAGGCAAGCGCTGCCGTGGCCTTCAACACCTTTACCTGTACAGGGGAAGGTGGGTACATGGAGCGTCTGAGGCCTTACGACGACCACACTATCACACAGGTTGCCACGGGGTTATTTGGTGTGCGGGAGGAGACCATCCAGCGCGTGCGGATCGTGGAATTCAAATACGCGCAGGGCGCCAAACCGGGTTTGGGAGGCCACCTGCTGGCGGATAAGGTCACACCATCCGTGGCCAGGATGAGGGAAACGGTTACCGGCATCTCGCTATTTTCACCTTTCCCCTTTCACAGCGTTTATTCTATCGAAGACCATAAGAAACATATGGACTGGATAAAGCATATCAACCGGCATGCCCTGGTCTCAGCCAAGGTTTCGACCCCGTCGGATGTTGATATGGTTGCCGTGGGCAGCTATTCAGCCGGAGCGCATATCGTTCACCTGGACGGCGGTTACGGCGGCACCGGCGCCGCACCGGATATAGCCAAGAAAAACATCGCTATGCCCATTGAATATGCCATTATCAAAGTGCACGATTTCTTGACCCGTGAAGGTGTGCGCGACAGGATAACACTGATAGCCAGCGGCGGGTTGAGGAATGCTCATGATATAGCCAAGGCCATCGCCCTCGGCGCGGACGGCGTAGTTGTCGGGACCGGTGAACTGGTAGCTTTGGGATGTCTGCGCTGCGCACGCTGTGAAAGCGGACGGGGCTGCCCGCGCGGCATAGCTACCACGGACGCGGAACTGCAGGGGCAGTACACGGTCGAATGGGGCTCACAACGGATAATCAACCTTTATAACGCCTGGCGTATCGAACTGGTAGAGATACTGCGCAGGTTCGGTATGCGCAGGGTCAGCGAGTTGCGGGGCCGCACCGACCTCCTCATGCATCTTGATTACAGCAACGATACGGAGCAGGCCAGATGAACCGCGAAACGATAGGACAACTGCTTCTTTCCAGGAAAAGACTGGCAGGTGAGTTGCAGCCGGCTGCAACTGAGAGGAAGGTTGAGGAAGAGGGCGGCTGTGGTGTCGTCGGTTTGTGCTGCTCGGAGCCGGTAGCGGCCAGGCACATTTACGAGCCGTCAAGGCAGATGCATAACCGCGGCAATGGCAAGGGTGGCGGCATTGCCGCGCTTGGCTTCATACCGGAACAGCTTGGCGTAAGCCGCGAAGTGCTGGATAAGTGCTACATGATCCACGTGGCATTCCTTGACACGGGGATAAGGCCTCAGCTTGAGGATAAATATATCAAACCCAATTTTAATGTAGCCACAACGCAGAAACTTGAAACCTTGGATGACTGGACAACGGTTGATGGCCTGGAAGCCAAACCTCCCGATGTTTACCGCTATTTTGTGCGCGTGAAAGGTGATGTCCTTAATTCGTTTGTAAAGGCTAACGGCTTCACCGGCCTGACGAGAGATGAGGCCAGGGCCGAGTTCGTCAACCAGAACAGCATACGGCTTAACCAGGAATACTATGCTTCACTTGGCGAACAGAAGGCCTTCGTAATGTCCGAAGGCAAAAACATCATGATCCTCAAGGTGGTAGGATACGCGGAGGCTATCGTAAAGTACTACAAGATCGAAGAGCTATGCGCCCATGTATGGATAGCCCACCAGCGCTTCCCGACCAAGGGCCGCGTATGGCACCCGGGAGGCGCCCATCCCTTCGGCGGCATCAACGCCGCGCTGGTGCACAACGGTGACTTTGCCAATTACCACTCGGTGTGCGAATACCTGGCCGAGAGGCATATCTATCCGCAATTCCTCACAGACACCGAAGTTTCCATTTTAATGTTTGACCTGCTGGAGCGAACCTACCATTATCCATTGGAATATATTATCGAGGCGCTGGCGCCTACGTCGGAGCTGGATTTCGACCGTCTGCCGAAGGACAAACAGGCGCTGTATCGGGCGGTACAGGCCGCCCATATACATGGTTCGCCCGACGGTCCCTGGTTCTTTATTATCGCACGCTCACTGCCGCAGAAGGGCGCCTTCCAGCTTATGGGTATCACGGATACCGCTATGCTTCGGCCCCAGGTATTCGCTTTTTGCGATGGGGAAGTGCAGGTTGGGTTGATAGCCTCCGAGAAACAGGCCATAGACGCCACACTGCTGAGCCTGCACGCCGATGACAGCCGGATATGCCCGGTCGCGGACCGGTACTGGAACGCCAGGGGCGGCAGCCATACCGACGGCGGCGCTTTTATCTTTGACCTGGAACCTGATAAGTCCGGCAGGCTGCGTATATCCTGTAGCGACAAGTTTGGCACTCCCGTTCCCATGCCAACCGGTGGCGAGGCCTGTGATTTTACGGCTGCCGTAGCGGAAGTTGCAGGCCATATCAGGGACGGCCTCAAACAGAGCTTTGAAAAAAGGAGCGCGGCTGACATTTTTGAGTACTTATCCGGAGGAATACGGAGATGGTCTTTCGCAGAGATCCGGGCGGCCTTAGCTTACTTAATTGAGCTTGCAAAGGAACCTAAGGGCAGTTCAGCGGCTATCGAAGCCCTTACACTGCTCAACGACCGCAGGTATCCCGTGGGTATGAAGAAACGCAACCACATTCTCTACCTGGTACGCAGCGCTTTAAATGCGGTATTCAGCGGTCTCACTAAATTTGATGGGAATGGTCCTGCCGAGGGTGGGTACCGCCTGATAGACCACGGGACACGGGGACTGCTGAGGCCGCCGCAAAACAATGAAACCACCCTGGTGATAGATGCCATGGGCTTTGATCCGGAAGGTGAAGGCTGCGATGCCACCTTACTGATGGATGCCTATCTGAAGGGATGGCGGCGCTTCATCAGTTTTAATTGCATCGGGCAGCGGTTCATCGGCTGTGGTCTCGGGCCTGACTCCGATGGTGTGACTATAGAAGTTTACGACAGCTCCGGGGATTACCTGGCTTCAGGTATCGATGGGATGACCATTACCGTACATGGCAACGCCCAGGACCAGGTCGGCCAGATCATCAAGCGCGGCAAACTGGTTATTCATGGCGATGTTGGACAAACCTTTATGTACGGGGCTAAGGGCGGCTCGATTTACGTTATGGGCAATGCCGCCGGACGGCCGCTTATCAACTCGGTGGGCAGGCCAAGGGTCGTGATTAACGGCACCTGCCTTGATTTCCTCGGTGAGTCATTTATGGCGGGTGATGTGCTTAACGGCGGCGGGTTTGTCATACTGAATGGCGTGACATTTGACGATGAAGGGAATCTGATTGCCTTGAAGGAACCATACCCGGGCAGCAACCTTTTCTCGCTGGCTTCGGGAGGAGCTATTTACATACGGGACCCGCGCCAGCAGGTCGTCTGGCAGCAGTTGAACGGCTGCGGTTTCTACCGCATGGCCGATGAGGACTGGGAACTGATACTTCCGTACCTGGAGGAAAATGAGCGGCTCTTCGGTATAAAGGTTGAAGAACTGCTGACCGTGGATGGCAAGAGGCTTAACCCATCCGAGGTTTACCGTAAAGTTGCTCCGGTTAGAATAGCGGCGCTGGGCAAGAAAATCGAGGGGGCCGTGGTAACGGAGACCGACCTGTTGACCGTATCGACCGGTGAATAACGGACGTACGAAGGATAAATATGACGATAAGAATTAACAAAGTAGCAAAGGGGACTGGCCTCAAGGCGATTGTAGAAGAGATGTCCGGCGTCAGCTTAGACGCCTGTTACCAGTGCAGGAAATGCTCCGCAGGCTGTCCGGTGGCCGGACCGGCGAAGTCGGCGCCGTCGGAGATTATCAGGAGGTTGCACCTGGGGGCTGGGGACGAGCTCCTGGAGAACGGCCTGGTGTGGATGTGCCTTTCCTGCGAAACCTGCTACGGCCGCTGCCCGATGCAGATAAATTTCGCTGCGGTTATCGATGCCCTGCGCAGTTTGGCCCTGGCCAGGGGATCCAAAGTGCCTGAAGGCAACATGCCACTGTTTAACCGCATGTTCCTGGCCAATGTCAGGGTTTTCGGACGCTCCTACGACCTGTCCATGATCGCCGGCTACAAGCTCGGGAGCGGCTCGTTGATGAGCGATACGGAAAAATTCCCCACCATGTTGAAGAAGGGGAAAATGGCCATTCTCCCGCCGTCCGGCGCCGACAAAAAGGCCGTAAGGCGCATTTTTGAAAAGGCCATGCCGGGTAAAGGAAAAAAGCAATGAAATACGCATATTATCCGGGGTGCTCGTCACATTCCACTGCCCGTGATATGCACGAGTCGGCCATAGCTGTAGCATGTAAGCTGGGTATTGAGCTGGTGGAAATTGAGGGATGGTCCTGCTGTGGGGCAACTGCCGCACACCAGACCGACCGGATACTTGCCGCTTCACTGCCGGCTGCCAATATGCTGCTGGCTAAGCAGATGGGGCTTGATACGGTGGTCACCTGCGCGGCTTGTTACAACCGGATGAAGGTGACAAACCACGAGGTGTCCTCCTCACCGGCCATGCGAGCCAGAGTAGCCGACGTGGTCGGGCAACCATATGACGGCTCAGTTGCCGTGAGGCATCTTGTCGAAGTACTGCTCGAAGACGTGGGTATTGAAAAACTGCGTAAGAGCTTTACACACACTCTCGGAGGGTTGAAGGTAGCAGCTTATTACGGGTGCCTGCTGGTGCGTCCGCACGATGTAACTCATTTTGACGATGCAGAGAACCCTACTATCCTCGACCGCCTGGTAGATGCCATGGGTGGGCAGAGCGTCGACTGGCCCGGCAAAGTTGACTGTTGCGGAGGAGGCCTTAACCTGACCAGGACTGAAGTGGTTGTGAAGCTTTCGGGTTCAGTCCTTGATATGGCTGTGGCGTCGGGCGCCGGGTGTATTACGGTGGCCTGCCCCATGTGCCAGGCCAGCCTTGACCTGCGCCAGAAAGATATGCAAAAGCAAACGGGCAGGCGCTATGAGATGCCTATCGTATACATAACGCAATTGCTTGGTTTGTGCCTCGGCATCCCGCCCAAAGAGCTCGGCCTCAACCGGCTGATGGTCTCCCCCGCCGGGGTTTTACAGTCCCTGGCCTTGAAAGCCTGAAAGGTGAAAAATACAATAAAGGTAACCGTAATATGACTGCTGATAAAAAGAAGAAGACAGGCGCAGTTCTGGTGCAGGGTGGCGGGATCGCCGGCATACAGGCCGCTCTCGACCTTGCCAACTCCGGTTTCAGGGTGTACCTGGTCGAACGTTCAGCCGCTATCGGCGGCATGATGTCGCACCTGGATAAGACATTTCCCACCGGGGATTGCGCTACCTGCATCGTATCGCCCAAGCTGGTGGAATGCGCGCGCAACCTCAATATTGAGATGCTCACTCTTTCTGAACTGGTGGACCTCCAGGGAGAGGCCGGCAACTTCACGGCCACCATCCGGTGCTACCCGAGTTACGTCGACGAGGACAAGTGCACCGCTTGCGCACAATGTACCGATGCCTGCCCGGTGAATATCCCCAACCACTTCGACCGCGAACTGGGCACACGCAAGGCCATCGCCAAGCATTACGCGCAGGCTACCCCCAACCTATTCAATATCTTGAAGAACGGGCACGCGCCCTGCAAGGTCACCTGCCCGGCCAATATTAATGTCCAGGGCTATATACAGCTTATCAAGAAGAAAGAGTACGTAAAGGCAGTGAACCTGATAAGGGAGAGGAACCCTCTTTCCGCCATATGCGGGCGAGCCTGCAACCACCCCTGCGAAGCGGTCTGCACACGCGGAAAATTGGACGACCCCGTCGCCATCAGGCTGCTCAAACGGTTTGCGTCGGATAAAGAGATGGAGTTGGTAGAATCAGGCCGGATCTCCCTGCCGGAAGAAAAAACACCTCCGGCCGGCGCGAAGAGAGTCGGGATAATCGGCGCCGGCCCGGCCGGCCTGACGGCGGCCGCCGACCTTGCCGACCGCGGATATGCGGTGACCGTGTACGAGGCGGCGCCCGCGGCGGGCGGGATGCTGCGCTGGGGCATACCGGAATACAGGCTGCCCAAGAAAATACTTGATTATGAAATTGAGCTCATTCGCCGCAAGGGTATCGCATTCAAATACAGTTGCAGGATAGGGGAAGATATCTCTTTTGCGAGAATATGGGAGGATAACGATGCGGTCTTCATCGGGGTGGGCGTGCAGGTCAGCCGCAGGCTCGGTATTGAGGGCGAGGATAAATCTAACATCGACTATGGCGTCGAGTTCCTCAGGCAGGCGGGTGACAGGAATAATTTACCTGCCGTCGGAAGAAAAGTTGTCGTCATAGGCGGCGGCAATGTAGCAGTGGATGTGGCGCGCACCGCGCTGAGGCTGGGCGCCGGGAGCGTCGAGATGGTCTCCCTTGAGCAGAGGCAGGAGATGCCGGCCCTGCCGGAGGAGATAGCGGAGACACTTGAAGAAGGCATCAAGATCAGCAATGGTTGGGGACCGCGCCGCATACTGGGCAACGGTGAGGCCACGGGGATTGAGCTAAAACGCTGTATAAGCGTATTTGATAGTGAGGGGCGTTTCAGCCCGGCTTATGATGAGAAAACACTGACAACGGTGCAGGCAGACCGGGTGATAATAGCCATCGGACAGTCGCTGGATAAGCAATTCATCAGCAGCGCCGGGGTTGAGACAGAGCGTGGATGCTTCAAAGTAGACCCTGCCACGCTTGAAACATCGCTAAAAGGCATTTTCGCAGGCGGCGACAGTGTATCCGGGCCGGCTTCGATCATACAGGCTGTAGGCGCCGGCAAGCGGGCCGCTGAATCCATCGACCGCTATCTCAGGAATGAGGATATGCGTGCTTCCCGCTTTGAAGATACGGTCAAACCACTTTCCGAGGAACTTCTTCCCGGTATCTCCGGTGCAGAGAAAAGACCGCGCGCCGTGCCGGCATACCTTCCGCTAAGCCGGCGGCAGGGGACTTTCAGCGAGACCGAGGGAGGGCTGAGTGAAGAAGCCGCCCTGGCTGAATCTGAGCGCTGCCTGAACTGTGCCCTGTGTTCTGAATGCCAGGAGTGCGTTAAGGCCTGCGAACAGAACGCCATTGACCATTACATGGGACAGCGTGAGGTCAAGTTAGAGATAGGTTCGGTCATACTTGCCCCCGGGTTCGAAGAGTTCCCTGCTGAGAAGAAGGGAGAGTTCGGCTTCGGCCGCTATGCCAACGTCCTGACCAGCGTGCAATTCGAGCGGATGCTCTCGGCGTCCGGTCCTTTCGAGGGACATGTTATTCGCCGCTCCGACGGAAAGGAGGCAAAGCGCATCGCCTGGATACAGTGTGTGGGGTCGCGCGATGCCAGTTGCGGCAACGAGTATTGCTCATCGGTATGCTGCATGGTTTCAACCAAGCAGGCGCTGGTGGCCTCGGATCACGAGCCCGGGCTGGAGGCCTCCATTTTCTATATGGATATCCGGGCCCACGGAAAAGATTTTGACCAGTATTACGAGAGGGCTAAAAGCAGCGGGAACATAAATTATATCAGGAGCATGCCGTCACGCGTCCTGCAGGTGCCCGGCAGTAAGGACCTGCGCCTGCAATTCTACAGCGGCGCCGGGGTTATGGAAGAGCGCGATTTCGACGTGGTGGTGCTGTCCGTAGGCATGGAGGCAGGGAAGCCGGCAAGAGAAGCCGCCGGCCGTTTGGGTATCAGCCTGGATGAGTATGGCTTCTGTGCCACCGACCGGCTTTATCCTGTATCGACATCGAGACCCGGTGTATTCGTGGCGGGCGCCTTCCAGGAGCCCAAGGATATTCCCGAAACCGTGACACAGGCCAGCGCGGCCGCCTCGATGTCCATGGAACTGCTGGCCGAGGCGCGCAACTCACTGATAAGCAAAAGGGTCTACCCGGACGAGCACGATGTGACTGACGAGCAGGCCAGGATAGGCGTATTCGTCTGCCACTGCGGCAAGAACATCGCCTCGGTGGTTGACGTAGAACGCGTGTCGGAGATAGCTGCCCAGCAGCCCAACGTGGTCTTTGCCACGCACACCATGTACACCTGCGCCGATTCCAATCTCAATAATATCAGGGATATGATACATAAGCACCGCCTGAACCGCATCGTGGTCGCATCCTGTACGCCGCGTACCCATGAGCCCATATTCCGTGACACGCTGCGCGAGGCCGGGCTGAACCCCTACCTGTTCGAGCTGGCTAATATCCGGGACCAGTGCTCATGGGTTCACTCTGCCGAGCCTGAAAAGGCCACGGAGAAGGCGACAGAACTTATGAGGATGTCCGTCGCGCGGGCTAGGCTGCTATCCCCGCTCACGGGGACCTCGTTTGCCGTCGACCAGACGGGTCTCGTCATCGGTGGTGGTATCAGCGGCATGACTGCGGCGCTGGCGCTGGCAGGGCAGGGTTTCAAGGTGCACCTGGTGGAGAAATCGGACAGGCTGGGAGGCAACGCCCTTACCCTCAGGTATACCCTCGAGCATGAGGACGTTTCCACGTTTGTGGCCGGGTTGGTGAAGGAGGTTGAAAACCATCCGAACATCGTCCTTCATCTCGGGGCAGATGTCACCAATGTGGCCGGCTTCATTGGACAATTCAAGGTTTCTCTTTTCCAGGACGGCACGGACAGCGAAGTGTCCTGCGGCGCCATAATCGTGGCCACCGGGGCCGCCCCCGCGGCGACCAGGGAATACTTGCGTGGTAAAGACGAAGGGGTCATCACACAGCTTGAACTGGAGCAGCGTCTGCACAAAGGCGATTTTGCAACCGGCCGCAGGAATGTGGTGATGATACAATGCGTCGGTTCACGCAATGATGAGAGACCTTACTGCAGCCGTATCTGCTGCTCCATGGCGGTCAAGAACGCACTGAAGATAAAGAAACTGGACCCGTCTGCCAGTGTCTACGTGCTTTACCGCGATATCAGGACCTACGGCTTCCGTGAAAAATATTACAAGCAGGCACGTGAAGCAGGGGTTATTTTTATACGTTATGAGCCCGATGCCCCGCCGCTGGTCTCACAGGATAATGGACTGGTTGTCAGCCTCAAGAGCCCCGATTTCCCTGAGCCGGTCGAGATCGAGACAGATTGTGTCGTTCTAAGTACCGGTGTCGATGCGGCCGGGGATAACCGGCGCGTTGCAGATATGCTGAAAGTGCCTCTCAATGCGGACGGTTTTTTTGTCGAGGCTCACCTCAAGCTGCGCCCGGTGGAATTCGCCACCGAGGGGATTTTCCTCTGCGGGCTGGCGCATTCCCCCAAGCACATGGATGAAAATATCTCGCAGGCGCGCGCGGCGGCCTCACGTGCTTCGACCGTGCTCTCCAAAGCTTACCTGGAGGCCGGGGCACAGGTTTCGCAGGTAGACCAGCAGAAATGCATCTCCTGCATGACCTGTACCAAGGTATGCCCGTACGGCGCCCCGACGGTTAATGCCGACCATAAGGCGGAGATTATCGCTGCCAAGTGCATGGGCTGCGGCATCTGCGCGGCAGAATGCCCGGCCTGTGCCATACAGTTGAACCATTTCGAATCAAGGCAGTTCAAGGATATGCTGGATGAATTATTCAGAAGCGGAAAAGAAGAAAGCCAGCCGGCCGTTGCGCCGGAGAAAAGCGGTGTGTTATGAAATCAGCTGATAAAGAAACCACCATTGTAGCTTTCTGTTGTATCTACTGCGCATACGCGGCGGCCGACCTGGCCGGTTCGATGCGGCTGCAGTACCCTTCCAACGTGAGGATAATCCGTACACCCTGCACCGGCAGGCTGGAAGTCGAGTATTATCTCAGGGCCTTCGAGAACGGTGCCGACGGTGTCCTGGTTGCCGGCTGCGAGGAAGGAAGCTGCCATTTCAAAGAGGGCAACCTCATTGCCAAACGCCGTGTGAACTATGCCCGCAAGCTGCTGGCTGAAAGCGGGTTAGAAGCAGACCGCCTTAAGATGGTCAACGTCAGCGCCGCCATGGCGCGTTTATTCACCGAGCATGTGCGCGAGATGGCTGAAACCGTGCAGAGGCTCGGACCCAGCCCGCTCAACCGGGCGAAAACACGGGTTCAACAGGAGATAAAACCATGATAGTAGCAGAGAGAAAAAGCATCCCCGAGCTCCTTGATATGCTTCCCAATGACTCTAAGATACTGGTGCTGGGTTGTGGTACCTGTGTGACCGTTTGCCTGGCCGGAGGTGAGCGTGAGGTGAGCATCATCTCTTCGGCCCTGCGCATAGCATCAAAGGCCAGGGGGTTGGGTTACGAGGTCAGCGAGCTTACCATCGAGCGGCAGTGCGACAACGTGTTTATCGAGCAGGCTATCGAGGCTATCGAGAAAGTTGACGTGGTGCTGTCGCTGGGGTGTGGTGCGGGTGTCCAGGCCATTGCCGAGCGTTTCCTCAAGAAGCCGGTCTATGCCGGACTGAACACAAAATTCCTCGGCATACTTGAAGAACGGGGCGTCTGGACTGAGAAGTGTTCCCAGTGCGGATCCTGCGTGCTGCACGAGTATGGCGGCATCTGCCCGGTCACGCGTTGCGCCAAGCATTTATTGAATGGCCCCTGCGGAGGTTCACGGGAAGACCGTTGCGAGGTCAGGCCCGACCGCCCCTGCGCCTGGCAACTGATATACCAGAGGTTGAAAAACATCGGGCAACTGGAGAGGCTGGAAAAGATCGAGCCTCCCAAGCAATGGAGCGCCAGCCTGAGCGGCGGTCCGCGCGTCATAATCCGCGAAGATCACCGGATATAAGAGGATAACCGTATTTTACTAAGCCCGGCAGTATTGGAGGTTAAATAATCAGGCGGGGCCTTTCAGCCCCGCCTGATTATGAGTCGCCATATTATAGCGAACAACTCTAATTGAAGTCATTACTATGACTGTCACTTTTACTTGGCAACAGCGATAATGGCCAGGATACCGATCACGATCAGGTAAATGCCAACGATCCAGGCGAGTAGGCCAGGCATCCAGATGATCATGATACCCGCTATTATGGATAGTATACCCATGATCCAACCACTTACTTTAGGCATGATAAAACTCCTCCTTTAAAATAGATTAGCTATATATTAAATGGTTAAGAATGTAATAGTCATATAATTCAGCAAAAAGACATTAAGAAGTTATGACATTTTTGGGTTGCTTATTGCGGTAAATGTGGATGCCGTGTAAGACCTGGTGGACAGGGATTCCTTAAATAATGTCAGGGCTGGGATTTTTTTAAAATGTAGCCCATTTTAGTGACGGTGAGAATAATTCGGGGATCATAAGGTTTCTTTTCGATTTTACTTCTCAGGCGGCTGATCCATGTCCTGAGGAATTGAATGTCATCACGGTATTCAGCCCCCCAGACGCGAATTAAAAGCTCCTGATAGCTCATGAGATGGTCTGCATTTAATGCTAATTCGCTGAGCAAGAGCCATTCTAACCGGGTTAAATATATGGTTTTGCCTCTAACTATCACCTTATGCGCCTTGAAATCCATGGTTATATCGCCCAAAGAAAGCTCCTCCGGGATTTTAGCTTCGTTGGGTCTAACCCGGCGCATCAATGCTTCAATCCTGGATACCAGTTCATCAGGACTAAAAGGTTTTGATATATAGTCATCGGCCCCCATGTCGAGCCCTGATATTTTGTCACGTTCATTTCCCTTGGCGCTGAGAAATATGATAGGAATATTTGAAAAACCACGTATCTCTTTAAGCACATCGAGCCCGTTCATTTTAGGCATGAGTATGTCAAGCAAGATCAGGTCAGGATTGCAAGCATGAAACTGCTCTAAAGCCTCAAGGCCGTCGCTCGCAGTTATTACCTCATAACCCTGTGCTCTGAGATTTGAAGTGAGAAAATTCAGGATCCGTCTCTCATCATCAACCACCAGTATCCGGTACTTTTTGTTATTCTGTTTTCTATTGACCATATTGATTATAATAGTATTCAGATTGAACATATGTCAAGATATGTGCTGTTGACAAATATTGAGCTATACACTATTAATTAAATATGTGTGGTAATATGAGGTAGGTTCGAGCCATCACAACCGGCATTAGGGAGGGAAACCTGATATGAAAGATAGCCGAAAAACAAAAACTCAACTTATTGAAGAACTGGACTTATTACGCGAGAAGATTATTGAAAATGACACGGTAAAAACCGGGGGCAAAAGAGCAAAGCAACTTTTGGAGGGTTCTGAAATTCGCTACAGGCGCCTTTTTGAAACAGCGCAGGATGGGATATTGATTCTCAGCGCAGAAACCGGCCGAATACTGGATGTCAATCCATTTCTTATAGACATGTTGGGGTATCCCTATGAGGAATTTATAGGGAAGAGGCTCTGGGAGATAGGACCATTCAGAGATGTTCAGGCAAGTAAAACTGCCTATCGAGAATTGCAGTCGAAAGATTATGTACGTTATGAGAACTTACCACTCGAAACGAGGGACAAACGTGAAATCCAGGTGGAATTTGTATCCAATATATACAAAGTCGATCATACCCGCATTATCCAGTGCAATATCCGCGATATAACGGAACGCAAACAGGTTGAAAGGCAACTGAGATTTCACGCAGAAGTGCTCGATGAGATCAGCGATGCGGTAGTTGTCATTGACAATTTGGGCATAGTAAATTACTGGAATAGGGGTGCAGAACGACTTTATGGCTGTAGTGAGAAGGAGGCGTCCGGACAGCCTATAGGCGCGCTTTATAAATATCTCTGGGTTAAACCCGAAGATGAGCCAGATTCAGCACAAGCATTGGAAACAAGAGGATATTGGTCAGGAGACAATATACATATAAAGCGGGATGGAGTGCGGTTATATGTTCAGTCAGCAGTAAGCACGATAAAAGACAAGGACGGCAAGGCAATAGGGACGCTGGCCGTTATACGTGACATCACCGGGCACACAGAGTTAGACCATTTGAAAGATGAGTTCATTGGCCTTGTATCACACGAAATGCGCACACCGCTGACGGTTATCATAGGGGTGCTCGAAACAGTCCTGAACAATGGTAAACTCCTTACTCAGGATGAGATGAAGGGACTTCTCAACGACGCCCTCTTTGAGGCTAGTTCGTTGTCTCATATTCTGGAGAACCTGCTTGAGCTTTCCCGCACGCAGGCCAGACAGTTGATGATCTTCCCCGAGCCACTGAAAATTGAGAAGCTGGCTCAGGATGTGGTCAGGGAATTAAATGGGCAATCTGCGCACAAGTTTATTCTGGATTTTCCCGGTGATATATCACCGGTGGAAGCCGATGAGCTACGAGTCAGGCGGATATTATACAACCTGGTGCAAAATGCGGTTAAGTATTCACCCGATGGAAGCGAGATAAAGGTCTTCGCCAAACAGGAGCCGGATTGTCTTGTTGTCGGTGTCAGAGACCAGGGTAGAGGCATATCTGCAGCGGATCAGGCCAGGATTTTTCATTCTTTTCAGCGGTTGGAGTTAAATCAACTCGGTGAGATTAAAGGAATCGGATTAGGACTAATGGTTTGCCTGCGCCTGGTGGAAGCTCACGGCGGAAAAATTTGGGTTGAATCAGCACCCGGGAAAGGCTCTACCTTCTACTTTACTCTGCCTTCAATGTATTTTAAGGATAAGAGCATCTAACAGATTTCGCGTGTAATGTTCTATCTGAATCAGCAGGTCTATCGGGTTAATTATATTTGCCCGGCGTATTTTCCCCGTCGATTTTGTCAATCGGCGACGGTAGAAACCGCCAAATGTCATAAGTATTTTATCTATCCCGGCCCGGTAATATAACTATTCTATTATCATGTTGCTAACATTTTCCACGGGTAATCTCCCTGGCGGGAAGGGAGCGCATTTTTCCGAACAATTACTTGAAAAGGCGCGCCAGGACGCCGGTACCGTTCTACAGGGGCTTGACTCCAGTCCAAACGGATTGAGCGCCGAGGAAGCCGGGGCCCGCGTCAAACGCTACGGGTTGAACGAGATCGCGCACGAAAAGCGCCAATCGCCCCTCATGCGCCTGCTGGATAATGTCAAGAATCCGCTGGTTATACTGCTGACAGCTCTTGGCGTACTCTCCTACTTAACCGGTGACCTTCGTGCGTTTGCAGTCATTTTTGCGATGGTTTTATTGGGCGTCTCATTGCGCTTCTTCCAGGAGATGCGTGCCGATAACTCAGCAGAAAAACTCAAAGCCATGGTCAATACTACCGCCACGGTGATGCGGGATGGTAAAGAAGCTGAACTTGCGCTCAAGTTTCTGGTGCCGGGTGATATCATCCGCCTGGCCGCCGGGGATATGGTTCCTGCCGATGTGCGCGTGCTGACCGCCAAGGATTTATTCCTGAACCAGGCCGCTCTCACCGGCGAATCACTGCCGGTGGAGAAAAAGGCCGCTCCCGCCTCCGCCGAAGTTCAAAATTCTCTGGAACTGCCCGATGTTTGCTTCCTCGGTACTAATGTAGAAAGCGGCACCGCAACAGCAGTTGTCATACACACCGGGGACCAGACATACCTCGGGTCGCTTGCCACCAGCATTGTTGGTAAGAGGGAGCAGACCAGTTTTGACAAGGGCGTTAATAATTTTACCTGGCTGATGATCCGCTTTATCGCCGTGATGGTTCCCGCCGTATTCCTGATTAACGGGTTTAGCAAGCACGATTGGTTGCAAGCGTTCCTGTTTGCTATAGCAGTTGCCGTCGGGCTGACGCCCGAGATGCTGCCCATGATCGTGACCGTCAACCTGTCCAAGGGTGCGCTGGAGATGGCACGCAAGAAAGTAATCGTCAAACGTCTGAACGCCATCCAGAACTTCGGCGCGGCGGACGTATTGTGTACCGACAAGACGGGCACGCTCACTCAGGGCAAGATCGTGCTGGAGAAGCATCTGGATGTTGATGGCCACGACAGCGAGCACGTCCTGAATTACGGGTACATGAACAGCTACTTCCAGACCGGCTTGAAAAACCTGATGGATGAGGCTATTCTCCAACATGGTCACCTCGAGGAGGATCTTAAGGTAAGAACGGATTATCGCAAAATAGACGAGATCCCCTTCGATTTTCAGCGGCGGCGTATGTCGGTCATCGTGGAAGACAAGGAGAACCGGCATACCTTGATCTGCAAAGGCGCAGTGGAAGAGATCATGCGCCTTTCCCTGCGCGTGGAAGTGGAAGGCCAGGTGCTGGATGTAACACCGGAGCACGACGCCCACCGCAAACTTCTCGTGCAGGAATTGAACGGCCAGGGATTCCGTGTCGTTGCTATAGCTTACAAAGTCATACCCGGCGATGATGATGAGCCGCACTACACGGTGCAGGACGAATCAGACCTGACTCTGCTCGGCTTTATGGCCTTCCTGGATCCGCCCAAGGACACGGCTACGGAGGCCCTGCAGCAACTGAAAGCGCTGAACGTAGATGTCAAGATACTGACGGGCGATAATGAAATCATCACAACCTACATATGCAAACAGGTAGGCATGCCCGTGGATAAAATCCTGCTCGGTTCACAGATTGACGCGCTGGGTGAGGCAGAATTAGCCGAAGCCGCCGGCGCGACCAGCATTTTCGCCAAGCTGGCCCCTGCCCAGAAGGAACAGATTATTCATGCGTTGCAAAAGAAGGGGCACGTGGTGGCTTTCATGGGCGACGGCATCAACGACTCCCCCGCCCTGAGGGCCGCTGATGTGGGCATCTCTGTTGATAGCGCCGTAGATATTGCCAAGGAGTCATCCGACATTATTTTGCTGGAGAACAGCCTGCTGGTGCTGAAACAGGGCGTGCTCGAGGGCCGCCGCGTGTTTGGCAACATCATCAAGTACATCAAAATGGCGGCCAGTTCCAATTTCGGCAATATGTTCAGCGTGGTGGGAGCCAGCGCGTTTCTGCCTTTCCTGCCCATGCTGCCCATTCAGGTGCTGACCAACAACTTTCTCTATGACATCTCGCAAACCACTATCCCCACCGACAAGGTGGATGCGGATTGGCTGACAAAGCCGCGCAAGTGGACAATCGGGCAGATACAGCGCTTTATCCTGTTCATCGGCCCGATCAGTTCAATCTTCGATTACATCACGTTCTTCATCATGCTTTACGTGTTCAGCGCCTGGAATAACCCTGCCCTGTTCCACACCGGCTGGTTTGTGGAGTCGCTCTTCACTCAGACCCTGATCATTCACGTCATCCGCACAAATGATATACCGTTCATCCAGAGCCGGGCCAGTTGGCCCTTGATATTGACTTCGCTAATCGTCGTCTGTGGGGGCGCCTGGCTGACGGTTTCGCCACTGGCCGGGACGCTCGGATTTGTACCACTTCCGCCGCTCTTCTGGCTGCTCCTGGCGGCCATGCTGGTGTGCTACGTATTCCTGACCCAGGTGGTGAAGACCTGGTTCTACCGCAAATTTGGTGACTGATGGCGGGTTTTTTGGCGGGCTGCCTTTACCTTATTATAATGTAACTATGTTGAATCATATTGACGGAAAAGGAAAAGATACCCTGGAGCGGATCGCCCGCCGCGTGATGGTGGAGCGCGGTTTTCAGACTGATTTTTCACCGGAAGCCCTTACTCAGCTGGCGCAGATGCAGGAAGTCCATGGTGGAACGGGAGGTGCCATAAAAGATTTGCGCAACCTGCTATGGGCATCGATCGATAATGACGATTCCCTTGACCTGGACCAGCTAACCGTGGCTGAGGCCCTGCCGGGTGAGGTGGTGAGGATCCGTGTGGCAGTCGCTGATGTAGACATGCTGGTGAAAAGGGACACGGCCGTTGATGAGCACGCGCATCAGAACACGACTTCGATCTACACGGCCGGCAAGATTTTCCCCATGCTCCCGGAGAGGCTCTCTACCGATCTCACCTCACTCAATTTCCAGGAAGACCGCCCGGCCATCGTGATCGACATGATGGTCGACGCCGCCGGCGAGGTTCAAAACTCCGATATATATCCTGCCACGGTCAATAACCATGCCAAGCTGGCCTACAGTAGTGTAGGGGCGTGGCTGGAAGGCACAGGGCCTGTCCCGGACGCTGTTATGGCGGTCCCCGGCCTTGCCGATAACCTGCGCCTGCAGGACCGGGTGGCCCAGAAATTGAAGGCCAAACGGCATGAACACGGCGCCCTGGACCTGCAGACAGTGGAAGCCCGCCCGGTCTTTGAGGGAGACGTGATCAAGGACCTGCAGGCGGAGGCGAAGAACAGGGCCACAGAGCTGATCGAGGATTTTATGATAGCGGCCAACGACGTAACAGCGCGTTTTCTCCATGATAAGCAGGTCCCCTCGTTAAGACGAATAGTCCGCGTTCCCAAACGGTGGGACAGGATCGTGGAGATCGCGGCCCAGCATAATTATCAGTTACCCGCGATACCCGATTCCAAAGCACTTAATCTCTTTCTGACCGCGCAGAAAGCAGCCAACCCGGTGGCTTTCCCCGACCTTTCCCTCTCCGTTATCAAACTGCTCGGCTCGGGTGAATACGTCGTCGAGCTCCCCAACGAGACTGCGCCGGGCCACTTCGGCCTCGCCGTCCAGGACTACACACATTCCACTGCTCCCAACCGCAGGTTCCCTGACCTGATCACCCAGCGCATGCTTAAGGCTACCCTGGCAGGGTCATCAATAGCATATAAACAGGATGAACTGGTGGAGCTGGCTGCGCATTGTACGCAGAAAGAAGATGATGCCAAGAAGGTGGAACGGCAGGTTGCCAAATCGGCTGCGGCCATGCTGCTCTCTTCAAGGATGGGAGACCGGTTTGATGCGATCTGCACGGGAGCCGCAGATAAAGGGACATGGGTGCGAATCTTCAACCCGCCCGTTGAAGGACGGCTGGTCAGCGGATTTCAGGGCATCGATGTCGGCGCCCGGTTGAAAGTGCAGTTGGTCCGCACCGATGTGGAGAAAGGGTTCATCGATTTCAAGAAGGCCTGAACGCACGTGGCATTAGTACTGCCACCTGACCAGATCGGTGACATCAATTTATAAATAACTGCGCCGGCCAGATTTAATAATCTGGCCGGCGCAGCTTTCACACCGAATAACTTTATGCCTTTACGGCTTTACAACGGTAGTGGCGTCCATTGTAACCGCGGTCTGTGCCAGCGCTCTGCCGTTCAGCCTTGCGCGGGCGAGCATCCTGATATTCGTTTGAGCCAGTATATTTCCGTTAAAAACAGAGTCCGTGTTAAGGGTCACTGTGTCGCTGGCCTGCCAGAAGATATTCTTGGGCAGGGCGCCGCCGCTCAGGATAACCTTTTTGGCAGAGCTGAGATCGAGCTTTCCTGTTATCTGGAAGATCCAAACATCGTTTGCGCCGCCAGCGAGAGTGAGATCAGTGGGGATAGTAACGTCGGTGGTAAATTTATAAAGACCGGGAGCGAGTGTCTGCCCTCCTAGATTTCCGGCGTTAAAGTTAGTGATAATAGGGGGAGTTGCCCTTCCGGCGGCGTCAGTGAACGCGGTTTCCATGTCACTTATGGCCTGGGTCATATAGGCTGGAGTTGGAGCCGCCATGTTGGCCGCATAAACCTTTCCAGTGACCAGGGTTGTTGGCATTGTTGTCGAAAATGTATTAGTGGAATCCCTTACTAACCCAAATCCGGTTATTGCTGTATCGTCGATTGGACTTGCTCCGATATCTCCAGTAATCGAGGTGACTCCAGTGGTTGAGATTCCTGATTTTGACAGAAGCGCGAAATTGCCGGCCGTCCCGAGGTCAACTGGGTCTGGGCCTAGTGGTGGTATTAATGGATTAATGGTGGTAAAAGTCCATGTATAGGCAGCTGCCAGGGCAGTACCGGTCAGGTCTTGAGCCCCGGTGGTAATCGTGGCCGTATATGAGGTATTGGGTGCGAGATTGGCTGGCGGCGTGAAGGTCGCCGTTGTGCCGGCGTAGGTCACCGAGAGTGGGGTAACGAATATAGACGTAGTCATATTCTGTAAAGTAAAGGTAGTGCTATTAAGCGTTAAGGGATTCATCGCCTGACTGAAGGTGGCGTAGATTTTACTGTTGAGGGCCACATCGGTAGCACCATTAGTCGGGATGGTGGAAATCACCGTGGGTGGGGCCACGCCTGCACATGAGTTAAAGTGCCACACTTTTTTAACTGCCAGGGCATTGCCTGCCAGGTCTTTGGCTACGGTGGTAATCGTGGCAATGTATGGCAGGTTGGGTGCGAGATTGGCTGTCGGCGTAAAGGTCGCCGTGAAGCCAGTGTAGCTCACCACTCCGGGAACTGCCACACCCGCCTGCGTTAGAGTAAAGGTGGTGGCTGGGCTAATAATCGTTGAGGATTTCATCACCTTACTGAAGACGGCACTGATTGCCCAGTTGGTGGGCCAACAGGGACCATTATCAATCGGGTTGGTTAAAGTCACCGTGGGCGGGGCCGCACCTGTGGTAAAGGTCCACACTTGGCTAACTCCCCCGGTGGTAATCGTGGCCGTATATAAGGTGTTGGGTGCGAGATTGGCTGCCGGCGTAAAGATCGCCGTGTTTCCAGTGTAGGTCACATTGCCTGGAACAGGCGTTGTCCCCAGCTTTAAGGTAAAGGTGGTGTTGTTGACCCCCCCATTAAAGGTGGTGGTGATTTTACTGTTGAGGGCCACACCCGTGGCAGCGTTAACCGGGTTAGTGGAAATAACCTTGAGTGCGAAGACCTCTGGGGCTCCACCGCCACCCCCAACAATGGGGCTTACGCCGGTGCTGGATGGTTGTACTGCCCCTGTTCCAGATCCTGCGCATGACGTATAAAAATTCCATGCATAGTCACGTGCCAGCGCATTGCCTGCCATGTTCTGAACGCCGGCAGTAATCGTGGCAGTATAAGTCGTGCAGAGTTCGAGGCCGGTGCCCGGTGTAAAGGTTGCCGTTGTGCCGGCGTAGGTCACCGTTCCCGCAATAGGCGTTGATCCCTTCTTCAAGGTAAATGTTCCCGCGTTGACGGTTGACGGGTTCATCGCTTCACTGAAGGTTGCGGCAATTGTGCCGTTGGCGGCCACATTCGAGGTATTACCCGGGTTTGTGGAGATCACCGTTGGCGCAGTGGCGCCCGGTGTTGTCGTCGGCGTCGGCGCACAGGCTGACACCAGGATAATAGCAAGTGTCATGATAATCGAAACACTGGCTGAGATTATGCTCCCCTTTTTCAATTGAAACCTCCTGAATTCACTTACAATAGACCTAGTCTAATCAGTTATGCATATTGTTGCATACTGTACCATCTCCTGTCAATACCTAATTAGAATTGCGGCTACTCTCGTGGTCATTTTCGAATATGATGGGCGTTTTATATCCGGGCGCGGAATGTAAGTACCTGCCGTTGTAATACGCCATGTAGCCGCCCGGTTGAAAGTGCAGTTGGTCTGCACCGGTGTGGAGGAAGGCTTTATCGATTTTAAGAAGGTCTGAAGCGCGGTATTGGTACCGCTTCAATATCTTACCTTAAGCTTATATACTTATAGAAATAAAAAGATTGTTGAAAACAGGAGGGGGCACATCACGTGATGTGCCCCCTTTAAGATTATGCGTTGCGGAGGGTATAATTTGCTAAGCTTTTGAACGCCTGCTCATGAGGTAGTATACCAGCAGCCCGATGACGGCTATGACGATCACTGCAATCACAACCCAGAGCAACCAGTCAGAAGAAGACGTGGTATTACCGGCCGAACCTCCAGGGCAAACTGCTACATCCTGCTCTACAACACCCCCGACATTGACTCTGTAGTATGTTGTTCCTTGTGAAGGTACTACCCATGAGTCACAAAGTCCGGCATTTGGCGGTAGATCAAATGATTTTTGGCCGACGGAGGCATTGTTTGCCAGCAGCGTAGCGACAATTGTCTGGCGATTAGAAGTTGTGTTTTTCAGGCAGAGTGTAATCTTGTCGGAATTGCCCTGTTTTTCAACGCATGCGCTGGTAACAGCGAAGTTCGACAGCGCCACGGGGGGAGTAGGTGGTGGTATGCTTCCACCTGACGGAGAAGGCATCGAAGATCCGTGAGGTGTCGTGCCTATCGGCTGCGGCTGCTGCACCTGAGCGATACTGATCTGGAACACCCTCGCTCCAAAACAGCCGTTGGCGTCAGTTGCTTGGACTGTAAAAGTGTAACTGCCGGCTACTGTCGGCATACCTGAGAGTGTGCCGCCTCTGGACAGAGTCAACCCGGGAGGGAGCGACCCTGAGGTCACCAAGAATATATACGGCATTTGTCCACCGCTGGCCGTCAGGGAAAGGTTAGTGACTGTGCCTATTATTATCGATGTTGGAATGCTTGTTGGTGGGATAGTGATGGGTGGACAAGGAGCGGCATTGATGACGATCACGTAAATCTGGGCCCCTGAACAACCGATAGGGGGTCCGACAGTGTCCGTTGCCGTGACTGTAAAGGTGAAAACACCCGTTGCTGTCGGCGTACCCGATAGCACGCCGCCGGTGAGCGTCAACCCCGTGGGCTGCGCCCCCGCAGTTATTGCATAGGTATAAGGGCCCGTTCCATTGCTGGCCGTAAAGGGCACAGGCTTATAGGCTATGTTGAGTGCCCCTGCAGAAAGGGGAGGCGGTGGAGCAATAGTGATCGTTGGACAACCAGCCGGATTGATGACGATCGTGTAAATATGAGTCCCTAAACAGTTGGGAGTGCTGGAGTCAGTTGCCGTGACTTTAAAAGTGAAAGTACCCGTTGCCGTCGGCGTACCCGAGAGCGTGTTGCCGATGAGCGTCAACCCCGGGGGCAAGTCCGCGGGCGGCACGCTGTACACATACGGTGCTGTTCCACCGCTGGCCGTAAAGGTCACAGGCCCATAGGCTACAAGGATTGTCCCTGCCGGAAGGGGATCCGGTGCTGAAGCAATCGTGATCGGTTTGCAGGTGGCGCAAACGGTGATGGCGTTGGTATCCAGAGTCACAGCGCCATTTCGCGCCAGGGCTCTACCAGCCAATTTTGCGCCGGTATTCATGGTGATGCTTACGAGAGCGAGGACATTTCCTGAGATATCACTGTTGGTACCAAAAGTCGCTGAAGTCCCGACCTGCCAGAATACGTTGCAAGGTAGACCACCGCCGGTAAAAACAACACGCGAGTCGGTGGCGGTCGTCAAAGTGCTCCCTATCTGGAAAATCCAGATATCAGTTGCGCTACCAGTGAGAGTGAGTGTTCCTGTCAACCCGGCCGACGATGGATAAGTATAGACGCCTGCCGTTAGCACCTGGCCACCCAGGTCACCTGTCAAGGTGGTAGCGGGTCCCTGGCCTGCTGCATCATTGTACGCGGTAATAAGATCAATCTTAGCCTGTTGCGTGGGTGCATCATTTCCTGGGTGTTTTATATTTGGGAGTAACACTGTACCCGGGGGAAAGCCGGTGATCGCTGAAAGGGGGGCAACACCCACGTCCCCTCCAACGATGGCAGTAGTGCCGGTATTGGTAATCGTCGTGCCGGCCAGGACCGCATAATTTCCCGCTGTTCCCAGCGGTGGCACGGTCGCAGCCAACGCCGGGGAAGTGACGGAAAGAAGCGATGTCAACCCCATGCTCAATACCAGCACCAGGGTGAAAGCTACTCTCCATATTGAACTAAAAATATCCTTCATATTAATATAACTCCTCCTCAAAGGCACAGTTTAATTAGTGGTACTATACTATGAGTTGCATTGCGTGTCAATAGTAAAAATTTTCAACTCTCGAATTGCGTCACCCCAAGTCAATCCACCACTATGAGAGTATTCCGGCTGTTATTATAGTCCTAATTAGAATTTGATTGGCGTTTTATATCCGGGCGCGGAATGTAAGTACCTGCCGTTGTAATACCCTGTGAGATTGCCCGGGGCCTGCTTCCCGGTCAAAATGTCATAACTATTTAACTTTCTGCCTGGTTATTATATTACTAATCCATATCTCCACTGCTAAGATTTTATTAATTGCTATTTGTGACTGACACGTCTCAATAACAGGCGGCAATCAATAAGAAAAGGTTTATAACGAGGGTAGAATATCGAAAGTAACACATAAGAAGTTAGAAGCATCTTTTAACAATATAAGGTTAATGACGTGTCGAAGTCGCAGGCAATAAATTTTCGGAGGTAAGTTCGTTGAAAAGATTCATTTTTCTTTCTTTATCAATATTATTATTGATGATTCTCATCGCGGGTTGTGCTGCACCTAAAACTCCGCCAGCAGTGGCTACCCCACCGGTTATCGGGACCTTTAGCAATGATCCCATAACGATTAGTGCCGGTGGCACGTCAACTCTGTCATGGGTTGTGGACGGCGCCACATCGGTGAGTATCGACCAGGGTATAGGCAAGGTTGATGTTCAGGGGACCAAGGTGGTCTCACCGGTTACATCCACTGTTTATACTCTAACCGCTACCAACTCCGCCGGTACCGTTACCAGGTCAGCGGTGGCTACCGTTAATCCGGCGCCACCGGCCGCGGCTATGCCGTTCGCGGTAACCAGTGTTATAGCCAATACGACTCCGGCAAATTTCACCGGTGCGTGTCCCAAAACCTTCACTTTTTACGCTACTATCACCGCCAACGGCCCCGGCACAGTTACTTACAGGTGGGAATCATACAATGGCGAAAATAGTGAAAATAGTGACCCCCAAACCCTCACCTTTACCGAAGCCGGCACAAAAACGACAACATTGCAATGGGATTTGATTGGGACATCTTCAGGCCTGCATCGGGTCCGCATCTTGTCTCCCTATGATGCAGCATCGAATCCGGTATATTACGAACTCAACTGTGGTACTGGGAAAATGGTGACAGGCGTCATGGTGGGTGTTGATCAGTACCCGGTCATCGGCCCTTGTCCCAAGACCATTCACTTTTGGGGAACTATCATCGCCAATGGTCCTGGTACAGTTACTTACAGGTGGGAGAGAAGTGATGGCACTGCTGTTCCGGGGAGCGTCGTCTTTACTGCCGCCGGTACGCAGACCGTTACTAACCTGTTGACACAGGGCGAAGGCTATGGATGGCAACTCCTCCATATTCTCACTCCAGACGATGGGGTCTCGAGCAAAATCGACTATGCCCTGAGGTGTGATACCCAGTCTAAATAGAAGACATATTTCCACACCTGAGTAGAAGAAATTAAATTTGCTGCCATTGGGGGCCACAGATTCGTCTCCAATGGCAGCAGTAAATTTAATCGGGCATTTAAGGTATTCAGTTCCACAACCAGTGAGCAGATTACAAAGTAAAGTAAGGAGGAATACAGTGAGTAAATCGGTAAGATTCGTGCCAACTATCAGGTTGAAGCAGTACGAAGTGGTCAATAAGAAGGGCCAGGATCTGGGGCAGGTGCAGACCTTTGTGGTGGATATGCACGCAGGTCTGATCGCATTCGCGTTGGTCGCATTCGGAGGCTTTCTTGGCATCACCGATAAGTGGTTTGCCATACCGTGGGGCGCTTTGAAATGGCACCCGGAGACAATGAAGTTCATTCTTAATATGCCGGAAGAAGTTCTCAAGAATGCTCCCGGCATGCACAAGGATAAATGGGTGGAGGAGATTGAAAAGTGGCAGAAAGAGAAAGACCTGGAGTTGCTTGACCGCTATTACACCAGCCACGGGTATGATGCATATATGGGAATAGTTGAAGAAGCAATTACAAAAAGAGGCAGGCGCAAGGTGGATGCCAGGTTTGAAATAGACAAGGATCGGGCGGGGGAATTCAGATTTAAGCTGGTTGCTGTAAACGGACAGACCATCGCGGTATCTGAGGGTTATTCAACCAAAGATAATGCGCTGAATGGCATCGAATCTGTCAAGCAGAACGCGGCTGGGGCTGTGATAGACGACAGGACAGTTCTATCTCATGCGAGTTCACACAAGGGTTAAGAAAAGGTTAATGTATTCGACATAGTATATAAGAAGTATCAGGCAACTGTTGACAATACGAGGTTGCCGGCATGTTGATGTCGCAGGAAGCATATTTTTGGAGGTAGCTACATTGAGAAAAATCGCCATTTTTTCTTTATCAGTAGTATTATTACTGATTCTCATTCCTGGTTGTACTGCATCTCAAGCCCCGCCACAAAATCCTATCCCACCGGTTGGAACGCCTCCGGTTATTGCAGCTTTTAGCAATAATCCATCGACGATTAATTCCGGTGGCCCATCAATTCTGTTGTGGAATGTTACCGGGGCTACATCGGTGAGTATAGACCAGGGTATAGGTCAGGTTGATGTTGCGGGGATCATGGTAGTATCACCGTCTGCATCCACTGTGTATACTATAAGCGCAGTCAACTCTAACGGTAGCATTACCAGGTCAGTGGTGACTACTGTTAACCCGGCGCCCTCCACCACAGCATCTATGCCGGCACCTGCGTCAATCCAGACATCTGCCCCAACCCAAGTTTCATATATCACCACACTCCCAGTGAGTTCTCCTATCCCGGCCAAAGCTGCTCCGGCTGGTCCAGCGCCAATAGTCCTTGGATCGTCCGGCACTTTTGCTGTTCTGTCTGGCTCCACGGTCACCAACACCGGTCCTACCATATTAAATGGGGATCTTGGGTTGAGTCCAGGTTCTGCGGTAACCGGATTCCCGCCTGGAAAATTGATTGGGACGTTACACGTGGCCGATCCTATTGCGGCCCAGGCCAAACTCGATTTGACCACTGCCTATAACGACGCCGCCGGACGGACAGTGGCTCCCATCACTGTGGCCGGAAATATCGGCGGGCAAACCCTCGCCCCTGGCCTGTATAAATCCACGTCCTCGCTTGCTATATCGTCAGGGGATCTCACTCTCGACGCCCGGGGCGACGCGGATGCTGTCTTCATTTTCCAGATAGCGTCCACACTCACCACGACATCCGGACGCCAGGTTATCCTGAGCGGTGGCGCACAGGCCAGGAACATCTTCTGGCAGGTCGGGACTTCAGCGACTCTCGGTACCACCTCCAGCTTCAAGGGAACCATAATGGCTGATCAGTCAATTACGCTGACTACCGGCGCCAGGCTGGACGGCAGGGCGTTGGCACGTATTGCCGCGGTTACCCTGGATTCCAATACCATCACTGCACCGTAAGGAGATAGAAAATGATCCGGACAAAAACCGTGACAAAAACCGCGACAAAATCCCAGGAATACGCAGAGAGCATCGTCAATACCGTGCGCGAACCCCTGATCGTTCTGGATCAGGACTTTAGGGTGATCACCGCCAGCCGCTCCTTCTATGAGGTTTTTCAGGTAAAACCCAGAGCGACCATTGGACAACTTATCTATGACCTGGGAGATAAACAGTGGGATATCCCCAGGCTGCGGGGACTGCTGGAAGATATCCTGCCCAAGAAGGCAACCTTCGATAACTATGAGGTGGAACACGATTTTCCTGGCATTGGCAGACGCGTCATGCTTTTAAATGCCCGGAGGATACCTAGTCCGCCGCAAAAGCTAAAAGTTATTCTCCTGGCTATCGAAGATATCACCGGGCGCAAGAGTATGGAAGAATCTTATCTTGGCTTGGCAGCAATTGTTAATACATCTATTGATGGCATTATTGGGAAAACTTTGCGGGGAGATATCGTTAGTTGGAATAAAGGGGCAGAAAAAATATACGGTTATACCGAAAAAGAGATGCATGGCCAGAATATCTCTCTTTTAGCCCCTCCCGGTTATAAAAAAGAAATACTTGACCAATTAAAAAAGCTGCGGGCCGGAGAAGTGATCAAAAATCATGAAACTAAACGTGTCCGAAAAGATGGGGTAGTAATTGATATCTCTTTGACTCTTTCGTCAATCAGGGACAAGTCAGGAAATATTAATGGCGTGTCGGCTATTATGCATGATATAACCGAACAAAAAAAGGCAAAGCAGGTGCTGATTGTCAGTGAATACGCAGAGAGCATCATCAATACCGTGCGTGAACCTTTAATCGTATTGGATCAGGATTTAAGAGTGGTCACCGTCAGCCGTTCCTTCTAT
>CAIMUM010000062.1 GCA_903844685.1 uncultured Dehalococcoidia bacterium | reverse complement strand
CAGCCCGGTGTTATGCCTTCCGTCAGACTCATGGCCATCATGGTGTGCGGAGGTTGCCCGACATTCATGTGGCCCCCGGTCAGGAAGAGGTTTTCATCGACCTTAAATATCTTCTCCGCCGGCATGCCCATAGCGATCTCAGTTTCATGAGCAGCAGCCACAGAATGGTCACCGAATCCGGGGATCACGATCTGCGAAACGCCTGTGATCCATGGAACAAACCCTCCCTTCTGGCAGGACTCTCCGAATCCCGAGAAATCTGATGAAGGGAAGTCTTTGCCGTCGTATACCATGGCATGGATAAGGTGCATCATATTAAGGCTGTTGCCATAGACTGTGACTGTATCGGGTACTAATTTAGCGTCCTGCAGCGGCGCACACACAAAACCGATATAACCTTTCATTTTCTCCGGGTAGTTTTTACCCCAGCGTTTAATATAAAGGTTCCAGACGCCGGTTTCCGCCTCCAGGTCCTTGTGCCAGCCCTGCAGTATCTGGCTATGAATGATCTCATCGGGGGTGGCCTCTTCCCACATGTGCCAGGCCGTGGCAGCGGTGCAGAAACAGTCCTTGCCCGTCATGGCAATCGAGAAACCGAACCTCCTGGCATACGTCAGCGCCTGGCACAGGCTGGCCTGCTGTCCCATAGCGCTGGGCCTGACGCTCCCTTCAGGTATCTCCGCCTCGCTCTTGATATATTTGATACCGATGGGATAGGTAGCCAGGTGCAATTTGTCGTATACGCTTTTGCCCGCCTTCCTGTATTCTTCTAATGTTTTCATAGACTACCTCTCTAATCATTATTCTTGTTCAGTAACGCTTCCTGCAGCATACGCACGGCGGTATCCTCGTACCGCGATATGTCCAGGTTCCGCCACAGCAGGCACAATTTGGCTATCCACTGGACGAATCCCCCGGTCAACTCCGATGCGATTACCGGTTCGTAATCCTGCATGTCACCATTAGCAACCCGCTCGCGGAAAAAACGCCGTAAAATTTTCTGCCCCCTGGGATTCTCAATGGCCGCGCCGCCGGCAGCTAATCCCAGGCGCAAATCAAGCAGTTCCAGTAAATCCCGCTCCCTGGCAGCTACGGCCAACGCGGCATGCACCGCTTCTTTTATGACTGTGCGTGCGTCAGGATTTTGCGTGGCCTGAAGAAGAGCGTCAGCCACCATCTCCTGATAACGGTCGCAAAGGGCGTCAAGCATGGCCTGCTTGGATTCGAAGTAAAGGTACACCGTCCCCTTGGCAACCCCGGCAAGCTGAGCGATCTCTGCCACATGCGCCTTTGCATAGCCGTTTTGCTTGAACACTTCACGCGCGGCCTGCAATATATCTTCACGCCGGTTGGGATCAGCGAGCTTGGCCATGATACCTCACTTCACCCGCTTGATGCTGGCCTCTATATCTATACCCTCGCGCAGTGAGTACATGGCCAAAGTATCGCGGCTGATGATCTCCAGGCACTCGTCTAAAATTGACTGTTCGGCGTCCCCGATGTCCACCTCTATCTCCACCTGTATCTCATTAATCCGCGTGCGCAATACCGAGTCCTTTTCTTTTTTTGAGGCGGAACGCCCGGTCAGCGACTTGATATCCACACCCCGTTTGATCAGATCCGATGCCAGCGTGGTAGACACACAGCACAGGGCAGCCGCGTTTAATATCCGGTTGGCCCAATGCTTGCGGCTTTCAGGAGAAAGGTCCTTGTTGCTCACCTGGAACACAGGCACACCATCCGGCGTCATGGTGAAGAGATGGCCATCGCTGCCATCCCTGCGGTATTCGACGACACAATCTGTCAGTTCCATCGCTCCTCCTTTGTCAGCGGCGCGGCCAGTTCAGCCGCACCGCTCGTTGTTTCTATTTTCCACTCAGGCACATTCATGCTTGTCCCAGGGCTGACGTTCGCCGCGCTGCAGCGCCGTCTCCATCCTGGCCAAGCCTGACTTCAGCTTGCCTATCTCATCGGATTTGAAGTCGGGATTTTTAAACAATTGGTAAAGTACCGCGCCATCGACCGTGGAAGGTACAGGCAAATCCATCAGGTAGCAGATGGTCGGAACTATATCGATCAGGTTGCAGGTCCGCTGCAGCCGGTAGCCCTTCTTGATACCCGGGCCGGTAAAGGTCAGCAGCGCCTTCAGATTGCCCACGCCCCATTCAGCCGCGGGCAGGATGTTGGCGTGTTGTCCGGAAAACCAGGGGTAAACCGCGTATACCACGTCGCCCACATGGTCGCCGTAAAGTCCCAGTATGCGCGCGTCCTGCTTGGTCAGCGCCAGTGACACCGGGCGCCCGCCCGTCTCCGGGTCCACATAGGTCAGCAGCGCATCGATAATCTGCTGCTGCACTGCCTTGTAATCCTTGGGGTCCACGATACCCTCGGGGTCGCGTCCCTTGAGGTTTACGTAGATATATATGGCACGCTGGGGAAAACACTTGGATTTATTAACGTCGGGCGCCTGGAAGGCTACCTTGAACTCCTCTATCAAACCCTGTGCTCTTCCCTTTATGTCTCCCACGTTGGCAAAATCGATCTGCTTCTCAGACAGCACTGTCAGCCCGGCCTGTCCCAGCATCTTGTAAGGATCTATAGCGGGGCCATCCGGTACCGCGCCGTGGTCGGATACAGTGATGACCAGGGTATCCTTGTCCAGCACCCCTAATATCTGTGCCAGCATCTTGTCCTGTGCCTGGTATATCCTCAGGTGCGCGTCCCAGGCCGCCTTAAGCTTGTCTTTGTCTTTATTCAGATCGGGGTCCATCTCAGTCAAAATCATATGGTAGGCCCAGTCAGGTGCATGCGCGTGCATGAAGAACAGGTCCCATTCATGCTTGGTCATCAGGGCACACGCGCAATCAGCCATGTACTGGGAGTAGAATTCGTTGATCTCCACGAAGGTGTTCAGATCATACCATTCCAGCGCGTATCCTATGATACCTCCGGAATTTCCGTTGATTCCCTCGGCAGAAACAAGCTCAGCCATGATTTCAGGCGGGTTGCTTATTCCGGTCCTGGGGCCGATTGAGCTGATATATAGCCTGAAGTCCTCGGCATCGTCGCCCAGCTCTATCAGCTTGCAGCGGAAGAATCCCTCCTCCTCCTTGCCATCAGCCATCTTGAGTTTTACATTGATGACCGGGCTCCATTCCCCGACCGCCAGGGTGCAGAAGGCTTCATTGAAATCCCTGGCCGGCGACAGCATCGCCCTGTCGTAGCCGTTATCACCGGACTGGCGTGCAAGCACGTACCACGTGGTCGGAGCAATGGGAGTTTCTGCATCACGGAATTCCATTTTGGCCTCGAGCTCAAGCGGTTCGTTCTCTTTTTTAGGCAGGTTTTTCCAGCCCTTGGCCTCGGAAAACTTCCCCTTTATCCCCCGGGGGAAAAAGCCGGTTGTGATAAGCATATCATTGCTTAACCTGGCCCGGTTAAACATAGCCGGCATACCACCGCGATGCTCGCCCAGCGCCAGTCCCCTACCACCAACCACGATGCCATTCTTCATTTTGGAAGGCCAGGAACCCGGGTAGTTGAATACAATGCATTTCTTGCCGGCCTTGTCAGCTGCATCCCACAGGTACTCCGCCTCGCAAAGCTGGCTGTCAAAGGCCTGGATACAATTGGTGTTGACCGGTGTTGTCCCCGGCTTGTGATAGTGGAAATCGGTTATACCGTGCGTTCCCGGCCAGGCGCCCGTGGCGATGGAAGCCCAGTTGGGCGGTGTCACGGTCGGGTAGGGGACAAGGCAGTTTTCCGCTATCACGCCGCCATCAATGAGCTTTTTGAAAGTGGGCAGGTGGCCGTCCGCGATATGTTTCTCAATCAGGTGGGGTAACGCACAGTCCAGCCCGATTATTGCCGCCTTCTTTGGTACGTTTGCCATATTGTTCCTCCTTAATTGTGTTTTCTATGCATATCTGTAAAGCTGATTGCTTTCTCAGATTTTGTTCAATGTGTTGATTTCAACGATTGGCATGTGCCATTCCTCTTATGACCCTACGGGGCGTCATCTTTTTTATCCCAGGGCTGGCGCTGGGTGCGTTGCAGCGCTAACTCCATCCTGGCTAACCCCTCTTTCAGCTTGGCAATTTCATCCGGTTTGAAATTGGGGGTTTTGAAAGCCTGGTAGAGCACGGCGCCCTCGGTTGTCGAAGGCAGCGGCAGGTCCATCAGGTAGCAGATGGTCGGCACTATGTCGATCAGGTTGCAGGTCCGCTCCAGCCTGTAGCCCTTCTTAATGCCAGGCCCGGTAAAGGTCAACAACCCTTTGAGAGAACCGATGCCCCACTCCGCTGTAGGCAATATGTTGCCATGCTGACCAGCCACCCAGGGATAGACGGCGTAGATCACGTCACCAACCCAGTCACCATACAGGCCCAGGATGCGGGCATCCTGCTTGGATAAAGCAAGGGACACCGGGCGTTTACCTGTCTTGGGATCAATGTAAGTAAGCAATGCATCGATGATTTGCTGCTGCATTTTTTGGTAATCGGCAGGTTCCACAATGCCTTCAGGATCGCGTCCCTTGAGATTGATGTAGACATACAGTTCCCGCTGGGGAAAACACCTGGATTTACCGATATTTGGCTGCTGGGCTATCGCCCTGAATGTCTGTATCTCACCCTGGAAGCGGGTAGTGCTGGTCACAGGTATGGTCAAGTTATCAACCTGCTTCTCTTCAAGTACCGTCAGTCCCGCTGCTGCCAGCGGTTTAAACGGATCGAAGATAACGCCATCGGCCACAGCACCATGGTCTGAAACAAGTATAAACAGCGTCTCCTTGTCGCAGGCCTGCATTATCTGTGCCAGCATCCTGTCCTGCGCTTCGTATATCTTCAAGTGCGCATCCCAGGCTGCCTGCCACTTGACCTCATCCTCAGTCAGGTCAGGATCCATCTCTGTCAGTATCAGGTGGTATGCCCAGTCCGGCGAATGGGCGTGCATGAAAAAGAGGTCCCACTCATTTTTGCTCAGCAGAGTACTTGCGGCATTGGCCAGCCACTTCGTATAGAAATCGTTAATCTCCACGAACATGTCCAGATCGTACCATTCCAGTACAAAACCGAGTATGCCTCCAGCGTTTAAAGTGTAGCCTTCCTCTGTCTCCAACTGGCCAGCGATCT
>CAIMUM010000061.1 GCA_903844685.1 uncultured Dehalococcoidia bacterium | reverse complement strand
TGGTATTTTTCATCGCGGCTGCCTACGCAGTGGATGAGCGCTACACTCTTGGGCTCCTGGCCGTTCTTGAGCAGTACATGTCCGGAGGTCGGCCCCGCCGAGTTTACCATGCGCTCGAATTCCAGGCTGGTTATCACGTTGTCTAAGCGGCCATAGCCGTATTCCTTGATGGGCGTGGGGTCGAAGGCCTGGTATCCGGTGGTCAGGATGATATTGCCGACTTCTACGTCAAGGACTTCATCTTCCTGCAGGAAGTCAACGGCGTTGCGCTCACAGAATTTTTCACAGGCGCGGCATTTACCCTTGAGGAAATAGGTGCAGTGCTTCTTGTCAATGACGGTCACGTTGGGTACCGCCTGGGCGAACGGTGTGTAAATGGCCTTGCGCTTGGACAGTTTCTCATCGAACTCACTGTCGACCTTTACCGGGCATTTGGTCATACAGGTCCCGCAGCCGTTGCATTTCGTGGCATCCACGAAGCGCGCCTTTTTCCTTATCTTGACCCTGAAGTTGCCCACGTAGCCTGAAACGTAATCTACCTCGCTGTAGGTCATCAGTTCGATCGAAGGGTGTGCCCCCACCAGGCTCATCTTGGGCGTCAGTATGCAGGCCGAGCAATCGAGCGTGGGGAAGGTCTTATCCAACTGCATCATATGCCCGCCGATGCTGGGTTCTTTTTCTACAAGGTAGACCTTGTGCCCGCTGTTGGCGATCTCCAGCGCCGCCTGTATGCCGGCAATGCCGCCACCGACGATCAGGGTATCCGGGTGAACGGGGACCTGCTTGTCCTCGAGAGGCTGGTGGTAATAGACGCGGCGCACCGCGGCCCTGACCAGTGCCATGGCTTTCTCCGTGGCTTCCTTGCGGGACTCGGTGACCCATGAGCAATGCTCGCGTATATTTGCCATCTCGAAATAATAGGGATTCAGCCCGCCGTCCTGCACTGCCTTGCGGAAAGTAGGCTCGTGCATCTGGGGTGAGCATGCTGCAACGACAACACGGTTGACGCCCAATTCTTTAATATCGTTCTTGATCAGGTCCTGCCCGGGGTCAGAGCACATGAATTTATAATCACGCGAAACTACTACGGACGGCAGGCTTCTGGCGAACTCAGCAACCTTCTCCACATCCACTGTTCCGGCGATATTGCTGCCGCAATGACAGACATAAACACCTATCCTGGGTTCCATCATGACCTCCTTGGCGGGATTACTGCAAAATTCACGACGTTTTTTGTTGAACCTATCGGTTCGGGCAGATACTTCAAATTTGGGGATGATTATAACACCCCGTGTGGGAACCGACAAGCAGCGGCAGCCATATTTATTGCATAGCCTGTGTGTGATAAAATTATACGGTTTTTCCGGGGTGATATGTTGAAAATCTTAGTTACCAACGATGACGGCGTGAACGCCGATGGACTCTGGACGCTGGTGGGCAAGCTGAAGGAGGTCGGCGATGTGACCGTGGTCGCTCCCGACCGCGAGCAGAGCGGCGTGGGGACTTCCATAAGCTTTCATCATCCTATACGGCTGACGAAGATACATGAGAAGATACACGGCATCGACACTTATTCTGTTGAGGGTACGCCGGCCGATAGCGTGATCATGGCGGTCAAAGTGGTCATGCCGGACGGCATCGACCTGTTAGTATCCGGCATTAACCAGGGCCCCAACTGCGGCTATGACGTTTTCTTATCCGGTACAGTGGGAGCGGCGCTGCAGGGTTTCTTCTACTCTATCCCTTCGATTGCGGTATCGATGAATGCCTTTACCGGCCCAAGGTTTGCTACCGGCGCAAAGGTAGCGCGTGAAGTGGTCAAGTATATTATTAACAAGGGCATAACGGGCAAAATGCTTTTGAATTTAAACGTGCCCGACCTGCCGCTGGATGAGATAGCCGGGGTTGATGTAACCAAGTTGGGGGAGAAGATATATTCGGCCGGCATTGAAACGGGTAACGACGGCAGGCATGATTACTACTGGATATTGCACAGGGGAACCGATATGGCGGATGTCAGCGGCACCGACCTGTGGGCGCTCAAGCGTAACAGGGTATCCATAACGCCGCTGCGCTTTAACCGCAGGGAATACAGCACGGAATTTGTACATGAACTGGCGGCCACTGTGGCAGGGCGCCTGGTAAAGAGTAAATAATCTTAAGCAAGGAGAATCAAATGTCAGAAGTTGTAATCGTTAGCGGGGTGAGGACGGCCATCGGCACGTTTGGGGGTGGACTTAAGGAGCAGACTGCTGCAAAGCTAGGCGCGATCGTGATAAAGGATGTCCTGAAAAGGGTGGGACTCAAGCCGAAATCCGGCGCGGTACTTATGGATCACGGACCCAAAGCGCTGGCGGGTGGCGGGCTGAGCGAACTCGAGCAGAAGTATTATGACTGGCCCGACGGCCTCAAAGATATACAGGTGGACGAGGTTATCATGGGGAATGTACTGCAGGCGGCGCAGGGGCAGAACCCGGGCAGGCAGGCGATGATCTACGCCGGATTGCCCAAGGAAACACCTGGTTTTACTGTAAATAAGATTTGCGGTTCCGGCCTGAAGGCAATCATCACGGGCGCCCAGTCTATCATGCTGGAAGACGCGGAAGTTGTGATCGCGGGCGGCATGGAGAGCATGAGCAACGCGCCCTATGCCATGACGCGTGCCAGGTGGGGATACCGCATGGATCTGACCGGGAAGGGCGAGGTTCTGGACCTGATGGTCTACGACGGACTGTGGGAGCTTTACTACGGATACCACATGGGCCTGACCGCGGAAAACATCGCCGCCAAATACGGTATTACCAGGGAGGAGCAGGATAAGCTGGGACTCCTGAGCCACCAGCGGGCTATGGCGGCCATCAAGGATGGCACTTTCAAGCAGGAGATCGTGCCGGTAGTTACCCCGCAGAAAAAAGGCGACCCGGTCGTATTCGCAACTGACGAACGGCCGATGGATACAAGTATGGAGAAAATGGGCAAGCTGGCGCCGGCTTTCAAAAAGGACGGGACGGTGACGGCCGGCAATGCTTCGGG